>JAPKXV010000425.1 GCA_026394635.1 Methanoregula sp.
AATTCTCTCCCTTTGATTCCGGCTCTGGTGAAATCAATGTTTTTCATAACGTTCTTGGGGGCGTTTGCTATTCCCGCAGGGATGGGCAAACTAAAAGAAGATGTCCATTTGGACATCCTTGATTTACATTGCCCCCGCCACTGCGGCAACCCCCCTTGCGATATCCATCGAAAACCGGTTCATCATGGATCTCTGGTAATGATGTGAGATCAGGGATTTCACCAGAGCCTTGATTTCTCAAAATAATATCTGATTAACAATTTACATCAGGTTGCATGATACACATGGCGTGAAATTGGTTGAGATGTTGTGTTATCCATGATATCGATCTGCACCGTATCGCCCGGTCGAAATGTGTCATCAGTAAAATCAATTGCGATCATCTCGCCCGGAGCCCAGAGATTTCCGCTGCAGCCGGCCCCGCCCATCCACTGGACACCAAAATGAGACGTGCTGATGAAATCATGCCCGTTCATGGTATCAATCACGCAACTGACCGGTTGCCCGTTTTTTAAAAATATTGCCTTCAGATTCCCATTAGGGTAATTCAGCGTGCCTGAATGGACAAGTATCACCCGGCTGTCGTAATTGAGGAGTCCGGTGATCTCATCTACATCATAGATCGCAGTGATGATGAAGATCTGGGGTATTGGTGACATGTCATAATTGAGTGAAGGCATATGGAAAAGAAGAAGGACAAGGAGTGCGAGGACAATGGTTATTGCAACCATCAGGATCGAGCCGATCGTCTGGGATGTTGCATCCGGTTTAAACCGAGGGACTGACAATTATTTAAGATAGTCACGAATATTTTAAAAGTCTATTCAAATGATACTGTTTTTACAGAAGATTACCGCCTTCACGGATTGAAATGATTTGTCAGGAAAATCCTAAAAAATCGGAATGCTGGTACATAAATATCGTCAATACAAATGATTTGATTACAATAAATATCTGAAAGGTTATTGATGGTCCCGAAACCCGAATGCCAGCCCGCGGCTCAAACGAACACGTCTGCGCGTGATAAGTATCGCAAAGGACTTGAGCTCGGCAGGGCAGGACGTCACGAAGAAGCACTTGCGGCATTCTCTGAAGCACTTACTGTCGATCCCCTGTTTGCTCTTGCATATGTTGGGAAAGGGTTTGCCCTTGGCAAACTCGGAAGGTATGAGGAGGAAATTGAATCGTGTGAGCGGGCAATCGAAATTGACCCCTCGTGCATTGATGCCTGGAACACAAAAGCATTCGCGCTTGGTGTACTCGGACGGTTTGAAGAGAAAGTTGTGTGCTGCAAACAGGCTTTGCGCATCGATCCAAAAAATGCCCTTGCGTGGAACAACAAGGGGGTTGCACGGGGGATGCTCGGGCACTTCACCGAGGAGATCCGTTGCTGTGATCAGGCACTGTCACTGCGTCCCCGGTATCTTTCAGCAATGGTCAACAAGGGATATGCTCTGGGCAGGTTAAAACGCTATGAAGAGGAGATTGCCTGTTATGACCGGGCCCTGAAAATTTATCCTTATTACTTCTCCGCCGTTTTCAACCGTGCTGTTGCGCTTAACAACCTGAAGCGGTATATTGAGGCGTTGGTGATGCTTGATCAGGCACTTGAAATTGACCCTGACCACGCAAAAGCACTTTACCAGAAAGGGCTCTCACTGTCTGCACTCGGGAGACATGTTGAAGCCATCCAATTCCTTGAAGGTGCCCTTGCACTCGATTCCACCATCGCGGACGCGTGGGTCGTGCTCTCAAATTCCTGCTTTATGCTGGGAATACTGGACGAATCTGCGCGTGCTTTTGACAAAGCGTACTATATCGATGTTCATGAGGTCAGGTCAGGATTTATAAAAGGAATGTTGCTTCTCAAAACCGGGAAATTTGATGATGCAATCCGTTCTTTTTCTGAAGTGCTGGGCATCCTGCTCCGATAAATGTCTGAATCACGTTTCTGCTCTCTTCCCCCTGCCCTGAAAGTCCGGCGTTTATTTATTCTTCACCTACGAAAAGAAATGCATGGATGTTGAAGAGTTTGTCCGCCGGAGAACAAGCCGGGGTATTTCTGATTCTACAATACGGCAATCACTGGCAAATCACATCATTGCACTAAAAAATATCGATCCTGAGTATGCATCGGCATTTGCCGGTGCAGTCATCGAGGAGGTAAAAAACACTCAGAACCTTACCGGGGATTTTTTTACCTTTGAGGCGGCGGGCGTGAGTATGGGGAAGTTTGGTGTGGGTTCGCGGGGTAAGGGGGATTTTTTTGCGCACCGCCAGATCGCCAGGATCATTGGTAAAACTTCCGCATCCGTTGGTGTTGATGAGATGGATGATGCGGGTGCTGTCTGTGCCAATGGGAAATACATTATCTGCACGGTCGATGGCATGCATTCCCGGCTTTCCGATTACCCGTTCCTCGCCGGATTCCATGTCACCCGAGCCACGCTCCGGGATGCCTATGTCATGGGTGCCCGCCCGGTCATGCTCTTTTCCGACATCCATGTTGCAGACGACGGTGACGTTGCAAAGATTTTTGACTATACAGCAGGTGTCACTGCAGTCAGTGAAGCAATGGATGTACCGCTGGTCACCGGATCCACATTGCGGATTGGTGGTGATATGGTTCTTGGCAGCCGCATGACCGGGTGTGTCGGAGCGGTTGGGGTTGCAGAACATCTCACGGCGCGCAAGTCAATACAACCCGGGGATGTCCTGCTCATGAGCGAAGGGGCTGGTGGCGGAACAATTGCGACATCAGCAATTTATTCCGGTTATCCTGATGTTGTTGAATATACGATCAACCTGAAGTTTCTTTGCGCCTGCGAAACTCTGATGAAAAGCCCGGTATTTTTTAAAATTCATGCTATGACCGATGTGACCAACGGGGGATTGCGTGGTGATGTGTTCGAAATGGCAGAAACCGCACAGTGCAGGATTATTATTAATGAGGAAGCAACCCGCGGGCTTGTCGAACCTCATGTAAAAGCAATGCTTGAAGACCTGAAGATCGATTATCTTGGTGTTTCGATCGATGCCCTTCTAATCGTTGCTCCAAAGGACACCGCAGAGGAGATCTGCCGGGTTGTGGAGTCAGCCGGAGTTGCAATGAGGGAGATTGGGTATGTTGAACAGGGGTCCCCGGAATCCGTTCTGCGTGTTGATGGGCAGGACCGTGATTTCTCTCCTAAATTCAGGGAGTCTGCCTATACTCCTGTCAAAAAAGTGGTGGATTCACGGGTTCGGAATTTCGAGGATATGAAGGGAAAAGTACTTCACGCATCTGAGGCAGCCCTCCGGAAAAAGGAGCGCGTTCTTTCGTTGTTGCGAAAAAAACAGGATTCCTGTCCTTGAAGGTTTTCAACGGGGCCTACCTTTGATGGCCCCGGAAGATGTATTATTTCTGGCTCATCGTCATTTTGTAGGGATAAATCTAATTCCCGTCATACAATCTTATGAGGGTTGTTGCCCCCAAACTCCTGCATTGTGAGGATTCCCACCCCCTGATGGGGGTCGGTGCGACGCCTCGTCGGGTCGCACCTGGGCAAGGCGGTTCAGATGACTGCAAGTGAGAGCTAGATTAATCCTCCAGATTACCCACAGACTTTGACGAAGAGCCTTATTTCTGACCTAGGAATTTTTTTCACAATTCAAAAGAACAATCATTCGGGTTTGGTGCCATTCACGCAGATATTATAGGCAAGTTGCGGCAGTCGTCTTTCAACAAATGGTTCCATCTTCCGCGCAAGGTTGAACAGAGGATCGATCAGGTCGATATGGGCAAACGAACACCACTTTGTCTGAATGCCGGTAAAACCGGCAGCTGAAAACATCGTGGACATGTCTGCTTCATCATAATAATGTTCGCCAAAGTCCCTGACGACAACGTGGTTGACCCGCATCCTTTCGCCAATCTGGTAAATTGCAGGAACGCCACAGGTAAGCAGTTTCTTTCCCAGCGTGCAGATGGCAATAGTACCCCCCGGTTTCAGGACACGGAACGCTTCATTGAGCATGCCCTGCGGGTCTCTCATATAACTGAATGCAAGCAGGCTTGCAATAGCATCAAATGAAGCATCACTGAAGGGAATGGCTTCACCGGTCCCGATGACCAACTCGCTCTCTTTGCATCGCCTCCTTGCCTGCCGGATCATTCCCCTGCTGATGTCGATACCCACTGCAGTGCCGCACTCCATCATATATCTTTCAACAAAAAGGCCTGTTCCGCAGCCGATGTCAAGCAGGAGCCCGGTTTTTGGAAGAACTTCCATAATGTGCCGGCTCAGGTGCGTGTGGTAACACCTTCCGTGGGAACGGTCATAGTGGTGGTCGTACCGGTCGGCCACATCATCATAATGCCGCTGGATTTTCTCCTGTTGGACTCCGTTCACTTAAAACACGTCCCGGATCTCAGTGAGCAGGGAACCGATCTGGACAAATTCATTATTACCGTGCCCGAGCCGGATATCAGCATCAGCCAGTACGATTGCCATAGATGGATGGTTGAATTCGCGATGGACAAGAGCCCGAACCTCTGCGAGGACCTCATTGCCGGACAGCCCGGAATCGATCATGAGCGATTCGAGCTCCCGGGACGCGGTCCTGAGATCACCCCTCTTTACTGCAGCTATCGCGGACTCGGTAACCGTGCCTGTTTCCGATTGGGTCATTGCCGCGAGGTTCCCTTTCTTTCCTGATTGCATTGCAATCTGAAGAAGCAGGACAGCCCGGCGGAGGTTTCCGCCGGATGCCTGCACGATCAGTTCGAGATAATCGTCATCACAGGAATACATGCCCTGACCTGCGGATTCTTTCCGACGGATTGCAGAAAGGTGAGTCTGCATCGTCAGACTGTCAATCGGAGCAAAAAAAAGAGGAAGGCAGCGTGAAGAAATTGCAGGAATAATCGCACTTGGATTTGTTGTAGTAAACATAAACCGGCAGGTAGCGCTTGTCCGCTCCATAATCCTTCTCAATGCCGATTGTGCATCTTTTGTGAGGGAATGCGCATCTTCAAAGACCATTAACTTGAATGCTGCATCGAGCGGGCGCAGGGCAGAATATGACTTCACAATATACTTGAAGTTCGTAAGCAGGCTTTCCTGTTTCTTGTACAGGTGGGAATATCGTTCGTCCTGTTCAAGGTAATTTTTTCCCTGTAAAAAAAGGTCAGATGTCTGGAATACCGAGGTATTCATCTGCCAGTTCTCACCGTAGAGATCGTGTGCAAAGCACTCCATCGCAGAGGTCTTTCCCGTGCCATGCTGTCCGGTAAGCATCATGTGCGGTACAGAACCTGTTTTTGCAAACGATGCGAGATGTCCGGTAACCCGTTCCTGCCCCAGAATGTCATGGAGATTACAGGGCCGGTATTTCTCAGTCCAGAACATGGGAGAGCCTCGCTGTCATTTCACGTATTGCGTCTTTTAAAAGATAATTGTTATCGAATGAAGCAAGGAGCCCATCCCGTTCGGTCAGGGATAAATCAACGCATGCCCTTGTAATATTGGGAAGTGCCCGGGTCAATTCATCGACAATGGTCAGGGTTGCTGTGCGTGCAGTACGGGAAAGAGGGTTGAGATCGATTACGACCACTGTTTTTCCCATCCTGACAAGCGCTTCACAACGGTCCCCATCTTCAAGCGGCACGAGCACGACATCTGCAGAGAATATGCCATTCCTCCTGCACCATGCACGGTCATGGGAAAGCAGGAGCAATTGTTCAGCTTCACCGGATAAAACATCAACCCCCGCATCCCGCAGGAGTTGTTCGATCGATCTCATTCGTTTTTCTGTTCTGTGGAACAGGTTTACCTCGACAAGCGCCCCGCTTGCCCTCTGGAGGTCTGCGATCTCCGGTGCCGCGAGTGCTGCTGTATTGCCATTTACAGAAATTACCGGTTGGTGTGCTGCGAGCAGAAAGGCGGCTGCGGTCTGTTCTGCAAGAAGTGCGCTCCCTGTAGTCCGTTCACCGATAAGGTAATCAAATGCCTCGCCCCTCCCGTGAGCAGTAAGCCCCTCAAGGGTGACAATCCCTTTTTTTGCACAGCGTGCGAGCCGCTCGCGTGTCATCAGGGATCGATACCGGGGATGGTCAGGAGGGATCATGAAGAACCTTCAATAATCCGGGGCCCCTTCTGTGCGATATGCATTTCATAGAGTGTCCCGAACCCCGAGAGCACGTCCTTTGCCTTCACACCATAGGCAAACACGCCGTTTCCAAGCATCGTCATGCTTGCCGGAACGCCTGCATTCTCGCACCGGATAAGGACTTCCGATACTTCAGGAGTCAAAAGCCCGCTGGTTTGTGCAAAATTTTTTGAAAGGGAAAAAAACTCACCTATCGTTTGAGGCACTTTTTCCGGAAACGCAGCAGTGACCTTGTCCATCTGCTCCTTTGAATCCAGGACGTCAGGTGTATATATTGGTCCGAAACTTACGGCATACACGGGTTCAATGAAACCCCGGTACCGACGGACTGGTGCAGCGATCCCGGCGTTTGTGCGCACCACAAGTCCGCCCCCACGGCATGCGGAAACGTCCCCGAGTCCTGTCCGGTGCACGATCTCGGATTCATGGGCGGCACAGGCTATCCGGGCATCTCCCAGCCCAAGATTGTACAGGTTGTCCAGTGCTGTCAGCGTGGCGAGAATTGCAGCAGCAGAAAGCCCGAACCCGGCGCCGATAGGCAGGTTACACTCAGTGGTGACTGTTGCATTGAGAGAGAGCATCTTCATGGCATAGGCAATGGGCGGCGATTCGTGTGAAATTATTGCAGGTTCGCCTGATCTCTCTCTCCTGCAGATGCAAATTGAGGTGTGGTTTGAAGGTTCCACTCGTGCATGCACACCTTCAGTGATGACAATACCCGCACCACTGCTTCCTGTCGTTGCTGCATCCTGTCCCATAACCCTTTTAAAATATCCTGAGATATGCCCCGGACAGAATGCAACACTTCCCCCTGTCATCCGCACCAAATCCTGTTGTAATGGTTATGATTTAACATAATCGATGAAAAAATCATCGCAGTTTTGACGGGTGATGCAGAAATTAAATGTAGAGTGTCACAATTAATGTCCGTTTTGTTGACAGAGTTTATGTCCGCTTTTTAGATATTTTCTGTTTTTATTGAAATTGATTTCGTTATGATAAACTGATGCAGGAGTCATCCAGTCCAGAGAACGTTATGAAAAACGATGATTTCACCAGAGCCGGAAAAATATCTGGTGAGAGAAAAACCCATTACCCTTCTGGTTTTCCCGGTATCAGGGCATTCCAGATCGCGACAGCTGCTTCCTCTTTGCTTCCATTGACCGTCAGCATGTGATCTTTTGTGTAGAGGACAAATGTCCCCTGTTCGCTCCCCATCACATCAGGTGTATTGGCCACGACCATCGTCGCCCCCTTTTTTATAAGGGTTTTTGCCGCACTCCCGGTATCCCACCCCATCTTGAATGCGACGGTTACGGGTTTATACTGCGACATGACCTTCTCAAGCAGTTTGGGGAGTGTTTTGAGGTCGATGCTCCGTTCTTTTCCGCTCGGGATCTTGCCTTTGAATTTTACCGGTGCAAAATCCGAGAGTGCAGCTGCACTGATGTAGATATCAGCGCCATGTTCCGTGAGATGCCGGATCACCTGCTCCTGCATGTCATGTCCTGTCTCTGCATGCACATTTCTTACGCAGGGGAATGTATCGTTGTGCACGACCGTAACATCTGCGCCGAGCCGGAATGCATGAAGAGCAAGTTCTTTTCCCATCTGCCCGCTGGAGCGGGTGGTCAGTATCCGCACGTCATCCACCGGTTCCCGGCATGAGCCGCTGGTGATCAGGACCTTTCTGTCTTTTAACGGGTAGTTGAGCACATGTCTTTCACAGGAGAGTACTATCTCCTCCACACCTGCGATCTTTGCCTTTCCCTCTTCGATCCTGGGATCAATAACCCCGACACCCCAGCGTTTCAGCCGTTCCAGGTTCTCGAGCACCGCGGGATGGCGGTACATGCTGTGGTGCATGGCAGGCACGATAAGAACAGGGACGCCGCTGCCCAGAGCAGTTGATTCCGATGGTATTAGCCGTGCAGGGGACGATCAGGAAGAGATTTGCAGATCCCCCGTCACCACAGTAAGCGACATGCTCGACCATCCCGGAAAGCCGGGTTATGGCGGGCCTCCCCGCAGCATACGTGAGCGCATCGGGATGGATGATCCCGGTTGCCGCCTGACTCATTACCGGTTGGATCACCGCCCCTTTTCGCCTGAGTGCATGGATGAGTTTTACGACCTCGACGGCAGCGATGCTCCCCGTGATGCCGATAACGATCTCTTTTCCGGCAAGCGTCTGCACCTGTGTCATGCAATCATGATATCCTGAACCACATGCCATGTGTGGGGTCGGTATTTCTTCACCTTATGTACATGAATCTCTGCAGAAAAACCTGCGCCTTCAAGCAGCGATTGGATCTCACTCTGTAAGTGGCCAAGACTGTGGAGGTGAATTATCCCCCCGCTCCTGATATGCCGCAGTGCCAGAGGGAGCAGGGTGATGGCATCGAAATGTCCCATCACGATCCGGTCATACAGACCGGAAAGCAGGTCCCGGCAGTCCCCGCAGGCTGCCTGCACATGGTCAGAGAGGGCGTTTTCAGAGATATTTTTCCGGAGGTACCTGAATGCAACGGGATTGATCTCCATGGCGTGGACAAACGCCCCGTTTCCCGCCATGGGGATGGTGAAATACCCGATACCTGCATACATGTCTGCAACACGTTCGGTGTTTCCTGCAGTTTTTATGAGATCGGCCATCCGCCGCTTTTCTTCGTGGTTTCCCTGCGCGAACATGACTTTTCTGGGGTCAAAAATATAGGTAAAACCGTTTTCGTGATGCTGCACTTCCCCGACTTCACCAAAGAGCAGTTCGGTATCCGGAGTCCGGGTGCAGTCGTTGAGGGACCGGATCCAAAGGATACCCTTCGGGTGTACACCATTGATGACATCCTGAACCTCCTTATGCGACGGCCTGCCGCCATGGAGCACCGCAACGTCCCCGACCATGAAATAACCTCTGCCGGAATACTGCACACGCTCGGGGATTTCGTGGTCAAATGTACAACCATCACGCACGGGTATATAAGCCGTCCCTCCCATGACGTATGGCCTGCGATGAGGGTCAACCCAATCTTCGTGGACCGTTACGCTGAGGCGGTCTTGGGGAGTCACACGGACTTTCATACTTCACCCGAGTACCACAAGATGATCCCCATCATAGAGGACGAGGACATGTTCGCCCGGCTTTAGGTTCCGTTGAGTGGCCCCGGCTGCATATTCCAAAGTCGTGAAGGAGGAGGGGTCGATCACGCCGATTGTATTCTGGGAGCAATAGGCAACGAGAGCTTCTTTGGCATTGCGCGCGTTCCCGATGATCTTTTCAATCTCATCCTCCCTGATGGTCTTTACTACCCCGTCGGTAAAATCCAATATCCGCATGTTATGGGGATCCACCTGGACAACCTCTCCATACCTTCTCCTGAACCTGATTACATCACGCCGCTGGTATTTCGGGAGGCGCACCGAATACGTGCTCCGGAAG
>JAPKXV010000338.1 GCA_026394635.1 Methanoregula sp.
AGGACCCGCCCGGCGAGGCAAAGGCTGACTGGCAGATCTTCTGCGAGCTTGCCAAGCACATGGGATTTGAGAAGCAGTTCCCGTACAAGAGCGCCGAAGAGATATTTACCGAAATCTCGAAGGTCACCCCGTCCTATCGCGGGATGGACTACACGCGCCTCGAGAAGCCCGAAGCACTTTGTTGGCCCTGCCCGACAAAGGAGCACCCGGGAACCCCGATCCTCCACAAAGAGAAGTTCACCCACCCGGACGGGCTTGGTATCTTCACCCCGATCGAGTGGCAACCCCCGGCAGAAGTCCCGGACAAGGAGTACCCCCTGATCATGACCACCGGGCGCTGCATCTGGCAGTGGCACACCGGTACCATGACCCGCCGCTCGGAGAACCTCGAGCGCGAGGAACCCACGGGCTGGGTCGAGATCAATCCCGAGGATGCAAAGGCACTGGGCATCAGGGACAAGGAGATGGTCAAGGCGGTCACCCGTCGCGGACAGATCGAGATCGGTGCCCGCGTAACAAAGAATATCAAGAAAGGCGTTGTCTTCATGCCGTTCCACTATGCCGAATGCGCTGCAAACCTGCTCACCAACAACGCGCTCGACCCTGTTGCGGCCATCCCCGAGTTCAAGGCCTGTGCTGTGAGACTCGAGAAGATCGCGGAGGCGAAGTAACATGGCAGCAAAAGGCGATATGCTCTACGCATGGTCAACCGACGCGGAGATCCAGAAGAACGGGGAGTGTGGCGGGGCGGTCACAGCGCTCCTGAAATACGCACTCGAGAAGAAGATCGTTGACGGGGTGCTCGCGGTCAGGAAGGGTATCGATATCTATGATGCCCAGCCGGTGTTCATTACCGATCCAAAAGAGATCGCCCAGGCATCCGGTTCCCGCCACTGCGGTACGCTCCTGCTCTCAAAACTCATCAAGAAGTATCTTGAGGGTGCCGATACCATGAAGATCGCCGTGACCGCAAAGGGCTGCGATGTCATGGGTCTCTACGAGCTTGCGAAGCGCAAGCAGATCAACCTTGACAATGTCGTGATCATCGGCATGAACTGTGGCGGAACCGTGAGCCCGGTAACCGCCCGGAAGATGATCGCCGACAAGTTTGGCGTCGACCCGGACAAGGTGCACAAGGAAGAGATCGACAAAGGCCAGTTCATCATCGAGTACGAGGGAGGGCACAAGGGCATCTCCATCGACGAACTTGAAGAGCAGGGCTACGGGCGCAGGTCCAACTGCCGCCGCTGCAAGATGAAGATCCCACGCCAGGCAGACATCGCCTGTGGCAACTGGGGTGTCATCGGCGACAAGGCAGGCAAGGCAACCTTTGTCGAGGTCTGCAGCGAGAAGGGTGCAAACCTCCTGAATGGAGCGGTGAAAGCAGGTATCCTCGCAACCGAAGCAGCAAACCCCAAGGGTCTTGAGATCCGCGGGAAAGTCGAGGGCGCGATGATGAAGCTTGCCGACAAGTGGCGCGACAAGGACTTCAAGAGCCTTGGCGAGGGTAAGGACCGGCTCAAGAAGATCATGACCGAGACCTCACGGTGCATCAAATGCTACTCGTGCATCCTCGCGTGTCCCATCTGTTACTGCGTGGACTGCACGACCAAGAACCCTGCATACGTTACACCCGGCCAGCTGCCGCCGCACTTCATGTTCCACCTCATCCGGTTCGCCCACGTTGCGGACTCATGCATCAACTGCGGCCAGTGCCAGGAACTCTGCCCGGCTGAGATCCCGAATGCACTCTTCATGCACGCCCAGCAGGTCGAGCTCGAGAAGATGTTCGGGCACGTCCCCGGCATGGACATGAGCCTCCCGCTCCTTGCAATGGTCGAGGAGAAAGATGAGCGTGCACGGTTGGGCAACACCGGCAGCGACATGATCTACGAGAACGTGTTCAATCCCGTTAAATAATTATAGCAAATCTTTTTTTTCATACCTTTCACTCAAATAATTTTGGTGTGGTTGCTTCCATTTCCGCAAAAACCCGCAAAAACAATGTCGGATTTGCAAACAATCCGAAAATTATTAATATCTCAACAAAAGAGCTCTACAATGACCTATACGAAAAGTGATTTAATACGTTGCTGGTATAGGTGGACGTTTCAGAGGTGTGTAAAAAAATGGTGTTTCATCCTCCGGTAGCAATTGTCGCTAAGGCTGGCGATGCCGGTAAGTACAAAGTAGGCCTACCCGCATGGAACATGGTCCTTCGTGGATTCATGTCCGGTGCATACATCGCAATGGGCGGTGCCCTTGCGACAGTTTGTACCACAGGTATTGCCTATGCAGCATTGACGCCCGCACAAGTTACAGCGGGTGTTGTTGCTCCTATAGCAGGAGGCTTCGCGTCAGCTGGTATGGTACAGCTGATTCTGGGAGCGGTGTTCCCGGTTGGGCTTATTATCACCGTGCTGACAGGTGCAGAACTCTTCACCGGTGATGCAATGCTCGCCCCGATGGCAGCATTCATCCACAAGATCAGCTGGATGCAGGTCCTGAACCTGTGGGTCTTTGTCTATATCGGCAACCTGATCGGTTCAGTCTGCTGGGCATACATCATGGCAAATGGCCCGTATGTATCGTTTAACGATGCAGGTGTAGGAGCCATCACCGCATTTGGTTCGCGGGCTATTGCTATTGCGGTAGCAAAGACGAGTTATGTCGGCATGATGGGTATGTACTCTGCATTCCTCAAGGCAATCGGTTGCAACTGGCTCGTCAACCTTGCCATCCTGCTCGGGATCTGTTCTGATGATATGGTCGGTAAGTTCTTCGGGATCTGGTTCCCCATCATGGCTTTCGTTTCGATGGGGCTGGAACACTCGATCGCGAACATGTACTTCATCCCTGCCGGCATCCTGACTGCGGGCATAACAAATACCGCAACTACGGTAAACTGGGTCAACATGTGGACCAGTAACCTCATCCCGGTTACCCTCGGCAACATTGTCGGCGGTATGGTCTTCGTTGGTATTATTTACTGGGTTGCGTTCAAGAAAGAGATCGCAGCACTGAAGTAGATTAACCACAAACACTCTTTTTTAATGAAGATTGGAAATATCGACGTGAAGGTATCGATCGTCGCTATTGCGGTGTTTGTTGTCTTCACCATCTTACTCGTTGCCGCATCCGTGTACAGCATGGACGTGAGGTCCCAGCTGATCTGGCTGGTGCCGGGGCTGTTCATGCTCCTTGTCATTCCCATGGCCCTCAATTACATGAGCCGCAGCCAGTATGCAGAGCTCAAACCGATCTATGAGGCCGAGGCAAAGACGGTGCGTGTCAAGCTGATCAACGAGAATATGGTCGGAAAGATTGTGCGGGTCGAGGGGGTTGTGGAACGCGTCTATTTCCAGTTCCTGAACCGCCCACAGTACCTTGTGGCGGATCGTTCGGGTGAAATATCCGTGAAGATGTTTACCAGCCCTGATGAGGACGTGAAGGTCAACGATGTGGTCGAAGTACTGGGCCAGGTCATCCGCCGGTATATCGTCACCGGGGACCCGGTCGTCAACTGTGTTTCGATCCGGAAGATAAAAAAAGAATAACGGTGACCAAAAACTACAGGATCCGTTACGAACTTTTTATAACAATCTTGTGGAGTATGGTGCCCATGCCTGGAGAAGGTCCCGGAAGTAATACGCATAAATGGCTGGAGCTTGCGGTTCCCCTTCTCTCATTCGGGGGAGCGCTCGTGGCAATCCTTTCTTTTACCCAGGGTCTCCCGCTGGATTTCCGGTATCCTGCGCTGGGCTGCGTCCTTGCCTCATTTGTTCTTGCCTATCTTGCATGGATACGCCCCAAAAAGGATATCGTTGCACTGACAACCCCGATCTATTCCCTGATATTCTTTATTGTACCGACGGAATATATGTCCGGGATCATTCTCCAGCTGCTGTATGCCACAAGCCTTACCATCCTTGTGGTACGGCTGAAGTACCGTTTCGGAAGACCCGGTATGGCACTCTCTGGCGGAAAAGAACTGGCAGAACCGCTCAGGACGTATGTTGAACAGACCCGTGATGTGTGGACCGGTATCAGTCCTGAAGCAGCACACCATGCAACCGTGGCATTTGTCCGGTTTGCCGAGGGGGAATTTGGGGAAACGGCGCAGAGATCCGGAACCGCCGCCGGACAACCTGATGATGTCGGCAACACACCGTGCCTTACCCGTGCGTTCATGATCGTTTCAGAGCATGCAACACTTATGGACCAGTCACTTTCCCGGCCTGCAACGTATCGTACCTTTTTGCCGGAAGATTCCGGCATGCTGGCAAAACCTCTGCTCCCTGCACAGGATGATGATGGGGGATTTTATACGACCCTTGACAATGCCCTGCTCCTGCTCTTTTCTGCTGCTTGGAATGCATCCGGAGAAGACCGCCCCCACCTGCTTACCTGCCAGGCGTTTGCCCAGAAACTCCTGATCGGGAAATAACTCTCAGTTACCCGGTTCGCAAAAAAAGCTGTGAAGATCCGAGAGCATTCTTTAGAACCCGGTGGCGAGGCCATCGGTGATACGCTTTTCTTTCACAGCATTGAGCTGGGTAACATAATCCTCAAATTTGTGGATCCGGGTGCTGACCGGGAAGGGGATACCGATCGTGGAGATGATCGCTTCGCCCCGGTCGAGTGTCTGGATCTCAATTTCCATCTTTGAGAGGTCCTGCTTGGCGCTGCCCATGATGATCTCGCGGTCGCCCCGGTCGCCGAGGCCCATGACGACAAACGTGTTGATCTGGGCTAGGACTTTCGGGTCCACGTTCTTCGGCTGCTGCGTGATGACGCAGAGTCCTACGCCAAATTTCCGGCCTTCCATTGCACACTCCCGGAATACCTGCGTTGACGAACCCCCCGCAGCAAGGACTCTCTGTGCTTCCTCGATCGTGATAAGGACCTGGTGAGAGGATTCCTGCTTCTCGTCAATCCCGAATCCCCGGGCTTCGGAGCGGTGCTTCTCCATGATCAGGCGGGTGATGACAGACAGGACGAAGAGCTCGCTTCGCTCCCCCATGTCCGGGATGTCGATGAGCACGACCCGGTTCTCGTGCAGGTTTTTGATGATCTCCGGGATTGACGAGCCCTGCGGCCGGAAGAATGCCCTGTTGCCGTTGACAAGGTTCTCGATCTGCCGCTTGATCACCCGTACCGGCCCACCCATCGAGTTCCGGATCTGCCACGAGAGGCTGCCTTCTTGTATCCCCAGCGCTGCAGGGTCTTTGATGGGGAAGATCTCCGGGTCCACGTTTTCGAAGAATGATATGACGTCACGTCCGCCCGTGCGGGAAAGGGCTTCCATGATGTCATATTGCGGGGCTGAGAGATCGTGGAGTATCGCAAGGTCGCTGATCCGGAAATCGTCGTATTCGAGATACAGGCGGTTCATCGCATATTTTTTCCGGTCTGCCTCGCCCCGGATCGTGAAGATGGCAAGCCCGTCCTTGCCGTTCGTGTAATGGACAAGGCCTTTGGTGGGCTCACCGGTCGATGACTTCCCGCCGCTTACATACTCTCCGTGCGGATCGACGATTAAAAGCCCGAACTTCTTCTCCTTCATGCACGACGCGCAGAATGTCTTCATGAAATTACTCTTGCCCATGCCGGTGGTGGCAAAAATGCCCATGTGCTGGGGAAGAACCCTGGCAGGGATTCGGACAGCAACATCCCGGATCACATCCTGGCCGCTCCGCATGAACCCGACCTCGATCTCGCCCATCTGCTCGGTCAGGAACCGGAAGTCCTCTGCAGTCGGATCTCCCACCTGTGAAAATTTTGATGGGATTGTGCGGGGCTTGTGGAACTTTCCGGTCTTATCGACAAATCCTAACGGGACGGCATCGACCGTGATGAAGACGTCCTCGCCAAGACCGTAGAACTGTTCGGCGTATGCCCGGGTATCCCACTTGGGATCTGCGAAGTTGCTGTCATGGGAGAGGTCGGTGATCTTGGCAAAGAAAGTCGCCTGTTTTACCGGGTCGGTGATCTTCTTGATATCCCCGATATAGAGGGTCTCGTTGTGGGGGGCGATGAAACGGTACGCGAGAACGCTTCTCCCGATCAGCCGGTATTTCGAGGGATCGGTCGTTTCAGTATCGTGCAAATTCATCATGGTAATCTCCAAACAGGATCTCATAGGTCTGCCGATCGATGCCGCTTTCCGCGATGCTTCCCATCAGATCGCTTTTCACCTGCTCAACCAGGTCTTCCGTGAGCACGACCGTGCGGTGGGCATCGAAGAGGGGATACGGGTAGCCCGGGAGCCGGCCGTCGCCGGAACAGGCGGCGAGCCGGTCCATGATCTGCCGGACCTGTTCCTCATCGATATTCTGGAGCAGCTCGATCTTCAGCGGCGTATATTTCATGGCCGAGACCGCCGCTATCATCTCGCCGCAGAAGACCGTGCTGATCCCCGACGCGAACGCCGGTTGCCCGATGGCGAATATGCTGACGGCACGCCAACTGGCCGAGGCGAAGGCCGTGCACCCGAACGCTGTCGTCGTCTGCTACGTGAACAGCACCGCCCGCGCCATTTTTTCTGTCACCCAGAACTCCAGCGTGTCCCGGAGGATGCCGGCAGCTCTTGACCGGTCTTCATTTGAGAGGTCGGTTCCGGGCGGCTGGCCGAAACAGTCGGTGTATAATAAGGGGAAATCCTGGTTGTTCGCATCAGGCCCGATCAGGGCGAACGTCAGCGGGGTTAACGATCTCCGGCTCCGCTCCATTTCCATAAAAGTAGTCTGGGCAGCCCGGACAAGGGCAAGCGCCATGCTGCCGGACTCTAAAAGGATGACATTGCTCCCGTCCACTGCGCAGATCTCTCCGCAGCGTGCCGGTGTACAGATAGTGAAATCCTCTTTTTTAATCCCGCTTTCCTTTGAAAACTTCTCCACGAGATCTGCGGGGACTGTTGCACGGATGCGGCCGGCGGCTTCGTTTATCGCGCCATCGTAATCGGGATCATGCGCCATCATTCCGCCTCTTTCACCCTGCTTGACTGGTCCGTGCCCATCTCGACTACGAGCGTATTGGTGAACTCTCCCTGCATCTCCGGGATATGAGAGATCAGTACGATCTGCGGAAACCGGGACTCCTGCGTCCGCAGTGTTGTTAAAAGATTGTTCCTTCTCTCCTCGTCCTGGCTCCCGAATATTTCGTCAAAGATCAGGATCGTACTCTCGTGAACGTTATGGAGCTCGGCAAGGTACCGCGAGAGGGCGATCCGCAGGGCAACGGCGATATCGTCCTGCTCCCCACCACTGAACCGTTCAATGGAATAGTCGTTGTCGATGTCGCGGACAAGGAGGTTGAAGTCCTCGTCCAGCAGCACCTGCTCGTACCGGCCGCTCGTGATCTCGCTGATAATCCGGCTGGTCTCTCCTTCGATCCGGCTCCTGACCACCTGCATGAGGTAGATGACGTAATCGGCGATGACCTTACGGGTGTCCTTGAGGAGTTCAATCTCTTCTTTGAGTGCTTCGCCCTGTTTCTTCAGGCCGGCGATCTCAGTTTCGGCTTGTTTATACCGGGCGATCTTCTCCTCCGCGTTCCGGAGGCGTTCGGTGGTCCGCGCTGAGTCGGCTTCGATCGTGCGGAGAGCAGCATCGATCTCCCTGCGGCTCTGTTCGAGAGCAATCCCGCGATCGCTGCCCTGATTTTTTCGAGCCCGGCTATCCTCTCCTGCACCTGGCTGTCGATGCTGCTGACCTGCTCTTTGAGGTGGGAGACCTCCGCGAGCTTTGTCCGCATATCGTTGTACGCCCGCTCGGTCTTTTCGAGCGCTGATACCTCTCTCTCTGTCGCAGCAAACGCAGTCTCGTCAAAGGCAAGATCCGCGATCTTTTTCTGCAGCGCCTGGTGCGTTTTTTGCTGGGCGGCGACCTGGTTCCGGATCTCTCTCAACTCGGCCTCGGCATCGGCGCGGTGTTTCAGGTTCGCATCGAGGGTGCGGAGTTCTGCAAGAACCAGCTTCATGGATTTGAGCGTATCCTTCTCGCTCACGATTTGCTCCACCTTCCGGAGTACCTCAACCGCTTCCTCCTGGATCTCCTGGATCCTCGCCTCGAATTCCTTTTCAATCCCGGTTGCATGGGTGTCGAGCTTCCGTCGGCAGAGCGGGCAGATCCCCTCCGGCCCGGCCTTTTTAATCGTCTCGAGATCCGTAAGGATCTTCCGGTGCTCGGCCTCCAGCTGGTTCTGTTGTGCGGAGAGGGTACCGGATTCATGCTGGATCTTTTCTTCACAGGTCGCAACCGCAGTTTCGACGACCGCAGTAGTGGCGTCGGGTCCGAGGGCGAGTGTCCTTGCGATCCCGGTGATGAGCGACTGCTTTTTTGCAGCATCACGGTCGAAACCGAGGAGTTTTGCGTTAACTTTCTTTTCGGTTTTCCCGAGATCGGTAATTTTCTGCCCGGCAAACTTCTCTTCCATGCTCAGTGCGTCTGCGTCCGCCTTCTGTTTTCTGAGCGTCTCGAACTGCTTCTTCTTCGCCGGGATACCTGCGACCAGATTCTCCAGGACGTGGAACTCCGGCTCCATCTTCGCAAGACCGGCAAGTTTTGCGGTTGCCTGTGTTCTCTGGCCGGTGAGCGCCTGGACTTCTTCTTCGCCGGATGCCAGCCGCTCGCGGAGTTTTGTATGCTCGGTCTTCTGGCAATCGAGCACCCGGATCTCTTCGTCGAGTGCCTTCTTCTTCGCCGAAGTCTCCGTATGCCGGGCTGCAAGCGACTGCAGGTTTTTCGTAAACTCAGCCACAAGTCCCTGCAGCACGGCGAACTCTTCCGCGTTCTGCCGACCTATGAGGGCTTCGAGTCTCCCGGTCATCATCTGGAGTTCGCCGGCCTTTGCATCTGCACGATCCTTGAGGATGCCCTGGCTCTCCTTGTTCAGATAATCGATGCCGAGCGCACGCAGGAACCACTCCTTCCGCTTACTGGGATCGGATTCCAACAGGATAAGAAGATCTTTCTGGGCTGCATAGATGGTGTTCTTGAAATCTACACGGCCCATCCCAAGCGTCCGCTTGATTTCGGTCTCAACCTGGCTCACACCGGTTGCCATGAGTTTTCCTTCCCGGTGGAAGGTCG
>JAPKXV010000323.1 GCA_026394635.1 Methanoregula sp.
GAAATGTTCTGAACTTTTACGCCCTCCCGGCGGAGCTCCGTGGTCGTCGAGAGAAGGGAAAACGCGGCGAGCCTCGGTTTTATTCCCTCCCTGACCGCACGTTCAAACAGCGGAAGTTTTTCTGATGAAGCCAGCTGTGCGGCATAATTCGATTCAATCTCATACTTCAGTGAGTAGTGCTGTGTTTTCACGGTCAGAAGTTCCGGGACGGAACGGGCACTCCACCGTGCATCATCGATGATCACCGGCAGCACATCGGTCTCGGGATACATGCGGGCGGCACCGGGCAATGGGCGCATGTACGCGGTGCTCCCTTCCTCAAGCATCTTCCGCGTCTCCTCCGGGACCGGGTGGTCCGCAAGGGCCATCTTCGCCCGCATGAGCACCTGGTTTACGGCACACCCCGCCTGCTTTCCGTTTGCCCCTGCAACGAGCACCACACAGTCCTGTTCTCCTGCGTTCATTTGCTGCCGGAGGTGTGCCACCTCATCTGCGGTGATGCCGTATGCCGGCAGCTCGTCTGTGTGGAAGATGCCGCCGACCCCGCAGACTTTCGCGTAGTCAGATATCTCGCTCCCGAGCCGGCGCTCCGGCTGGATCTCCCGCCCGACCAGCCCGGCAAAGCCGGAAAGTTTTACCGCTTCGATCCTCTTTGCCTTCTTCAGGATGGAGGATTTCGTCTCTTTGAACAGATCGGTCACATCCACCCGTGTGCCGGGATCGACCGCTGCATTCCGCTGTACCAGTTCATTTCGGATCGCAAGGAGGTTCTGCTGCCTCTGCACCTCGCGCCGCACCACTTCCGCAATGAGATCGAGCTCCTGCACGCCCTTGATCTCGACGCGGGCGCCGCCCGATATCGAGATGTTCACGTCCTGCCGGATCGTTCCTATCCCGCGCTTGACCTTTCCCGTGGAGCGCAGCACCATGCCGATGTGCTCTGCCACCTGCTGCACCTCTTCGGGGGAATGCATACAGGGCGACGTCGTGATCTCGACAAGCGGGATCCCCAGCCGGTCAAGGGAGAAGGTGTCATCCTTTACCCGTTGCGCCGCCTCTTCCTCAAGGCAGATCGTCTCGATCTGCCCGCCATTGGGGAGTGCGCCGTTGAGCGCAACGAGCGCGGTGCGCTGGAACCCGCCCGTGTTCGAACCGTCGATGACGAGCTTGCGCATCGTATGCACCTGAGGGACCGGTGTCATGGAGAACATCTTTGCAATGGTAAGGCAGACGGCGAGCGCTTCACCGTTCAGCGGTGCCGGCGGCTCCTCGTCGTTCTCCACAAGGCAGGTGGTATCGTACGTGTAGTACTGGAACTTCCGGTCGCGCTTCATCTCCGCCTGAGCTGCCCGGTCGATCTCGCCCATCTCGCTCTCGGTCGCCCTGAGGTACCGAAAGAACTCTCCGGAATGGACAGCAGTGTCGCGGAGCATAGTTGGGCAGTGGCAGAAGAGTTTCTCGTCCGTGTCCAGCTGCTGGTGGATCTCGATCCCTGCGACAAGGCCGGCCTTCTTATAGTCCATGGGGGCTCCTCCGGTTGCATTCCCCGACAAGGTTCTCCTGCATCAGCACTCCCGCTCTCTTTGGATCCTTCTCGTTTGCGAGCACCCACATCAGTTTGACCAGCGCCACTTCCGGGAGCACATCCCCGCCTTCAATGACGCCCGTGTTCAGGAGGTCCCGCCCGGTATCGTAGACCCGGTCGCAGACCCTGCCGTTCATGCACTGGGAGGTCATCACCACCATCGTGCCTCCCTTGATCAGGGAACGCACGGATGGTATGAGGCCGGTGCTGGTATGCCCGAGGCCGGTACCGGCGATCACAAGCCCCCGGTAACCGGAAAAGGCATCAAGAACACCGGGTGACATGCCCGGATAGAACTGGACAAGCCCGCAATTCTCCTCGAGCTTTTCATGGAGCACGAGCTTTTTTGTCCCGCGTCGCACCGCCATACTCACAAGGGTTACGGTGCGGGAGGGGTAGTCCACAAAACCGATGGGATCGATCCCGATGCTCCGGAACGCATCCCGGCGCGACGTGTGCATCTTGCGCACCCGGGTGCCCCGGTGGATTGCGCACCGGTCGTCGTTTGTGGTCGTATGCATCACTACTACCACCTCGCCGAGATCCGATGTCGCCGCTGCTGCCGCACAGACCGCGTTCATCGCATTATCGCTTGAAGGCCGGTCGGCGGACCGCTGCGAACCGACAAAGATGACCGGTACCGGGGTCTCGAGCTCGTGTCTGTGCCATGGGTGATGATGACCCCTGCCACCCCGGTTGCAATCTCTTCATACACCGCACGGGCAAGGTCCTGCCATATCGACGGTGTCATATTCTCGGAAAGGATCGTTGAGATGGACCGTGTATGGTAATTTGCCACCTTTGCGAGTTCCGGGATCGCGGTAAGAATATCGCCCGCGTCAAATTGGCTTGTGACCGAACCGGTCCGGTAATCGATCCGGCTCGCAATGGTCCCCCCCGTCGATACGATTGCAAGATCGGGGAGGCTGCGGTCCGGTGGTATGTGGGGTTTTTTTGGCAATGCAGGTTCCGGGCGTTCCACAAACGTGCAGGAACCCGGGTCCACACCGATGTTGTACCCGGAATCAAGTTTTACTACCGCCATCCCATCGCGGCCGGTGATGTAGGTTCCCGTTCTCTTCTGCCCGCCGGTCACGCAGCTGACGATATCTCCTGGAGTGAACTTTGCTGTTATACTACCAGCCTCCGCGCCTCGGCGATGGGCTCATCCCGTGCCTTTGAAAGTTTTGCGAGCCGTTCGTC
>JAPKXV010000447.1 GCA_026394635.1 Methanoregula sp.
GACGAGCGTGCCGGGCGTATATGCTGCCGGGGACGTTGCCGGGCCCCCGTACCTCACCCCGGTTGCGCGCCATGAAGGAATCGTCGCGGCAGATAATATCCTTGGCATCGACCGGGCGATGGATTACCGGTTCATCCCGCAGTCCGTCAACCTCGGCCATGAGCTCGCGTTCTGCACAATGCAGAGCGGGACTGCTGCTTCGATGGCAATGCCCGGGCTTGCCGGACCCGGCACGTTCTGGCACGTCCCTTCAGGGACAACAGGGCTTGCCAAGGTGATGGTGGAGCCGGACGGGAAAATCAGCGGGATCTGTGCCGCAGGGCCGGGCGGCGGGCTGATTGCGGGCTACCTTGCGTTTCTCATGAAGGAAGGGTACACTGCCCACGACTTCGAGGAGTTCATGGAGGTGCATCCATCAACAGATGGCGTATACGGGCTGCTGAAGTACGCGTCGGAGATGCTGAAGCGCCGTGGGGCCGGATGAACGCCTTTTTAATTTTATCATAAAAAGAATGCCCCCAGATGCCCGGTGCTGATGGTATTATTACCGTTGGAATCGAAGGATAACGGTACGAAATCCGCAGGTGATATCCCCTGCACCCCGAGGTACCAGGAGCCCCCATGACCGATCCCGAGGAACAGATTGCATTTGATTCTACCCGTCTTGACAAGGTGCGGGCACTGCAGGAACAGGGTGTCGCGGTTTACCCGCATTCCTTTGACCGCAGGGACACGGTGCAGGAGATCAAGACCCGGTTTGCCAATGCCACCCACGAGAAGAGTACCGAGAGCGTGACGACGGCCGGGCGCATCTACATCATCCGCAACCATGGCAAAACACTCTTTGCAGACCTTGGGGATGAAAGCGGGAAGATCCAGCTCTATATCCGGAAGAACGATATCGGGGACGAGAAGTTCAACTTCTTTCACCAGTACATCGAACGCGGGGACTTCATCGGTGTGTCAGGCCATGTTTTCCGGACAAAACTCGGGGAGATCACGATCGGGGTGGACGAGATCACGCTCCTGTGCAAAGCAGTCTGCCCGCTTCCCGAGAAGTTCCACGGGTTAAAAGACGTTGAGAAGCGGTACCGGCAGCGGTACATCGACCTGATCGTAAACGACGAGAGCCGGCAGACATTCCGTGTCCGGAGCAAAGTCCTCGCCCTGATCCGCCGTTACCTTGATGACCGGGGGTTCTTGGAGTTCGAAACCCCTATCCTGCAACCGGTCTACGGGGGAGCAAACGCCCGCCCCTTCACCTCGTACCACAACTTCCTTGACCAGAAACTCTACCTCCGGATCGCGCCCGAGCTCTACCTGAAGCGCCTGGTGGTCGGCGGATTCGAGAAAGTGTTCGAGGTCGCCCGCAACTTCCGCAACGAGGACATCGACACCAACCACAACCCCGAGTTCTCGATGGTGGAGATCTACTGGGCGTACCGGGATTTTAATGACATGATGGCACTCACCGAGAATTTCATCACCAGCCTCGTCTGGGAGATCCTCGGCAGCCTTGATATCATGTTCGGGGACGCAAAGATCAGCTTTGTGGGGCCGTGGAAGAAATACTCCATGGCGGACGTGGTAAAGGAGTTTGGCGGTATCGACATCTTTGCGCACAGCGTCGAAGAGCTCCGTGCGCTCGCACAGCAGCACAAGTTCGACGAGTGGGAAAAACCGCAGAGCCAGCGCGAGTTCCTTGTCCTCTTCTTTGAGCAGATGGTGGAGAAGAAGCTCATCCAGCCGACGTTCATCTACGACTTCCCGATCGAGAACTCGCCGCTCGCAAAGAAGCACCGCAGCAGGGAGGGGTTCACCGAGCGGTTCGAGCTCTTCATCTACGGCATGGAGATCGCAAACGGTTTCTCCGAGCTCAACGACCCGGTCGACCAGAAAGCACGGTTCGAAGCGCAGGACGAGAAGCGCCGGCACGGGGACGCCGAAGCCCAGATGATCGACTACGACTTTATCAACGCGCTCGGGTACGGCATGCCGCCGACCGGCGGTGTCGGTGTCGGCATCGACCGGCTCGTGATGCTTCTTACGAATAAGAATTCCATCAAGGAAGTGATCCTCTTCCCGCAGATGAAGACGCTGCTGCCCGGGGAGGGAGCGGAGAAGGGTGAAAAACGGGGGACGGGGACCGGATAACCCGGCTCCCCCTTTTTCACCATCGTTTCTTAAGGATTTTTCGGATGGTATAAGGGATGGTGAGATAACATCCTTCCATGGATAACCGGTTTTCAGCCGTCTGTTTTTTTCTGATACTCGCTCTCCTCGCTGTATCCGCAGGATGCGCTTCCGCCCCGGCACAGCAGGGCGTGACTGCCCCCGTGAGCAAGACCCTTGGTTCCGCGGAAAAGACCGTTCCGGCAGAGAAGGAGACGGCCAGCCGCCCAACCGCTCCTCCTGCCATGAGCATCGCAGACCAGCTCTCTGCAGTGAAATCCGATAATGCGATCTGGCGGGAAGCCTATCGCATGTTCCGGAACATGAGATCCACGGAATACGTCCACCCGCCCTATACGGTTGACGATGCTGCCGGGGTCTACAAGTTTGACTGTCTCGGCTTTGTGGATCACGTGCTGATGAACGCCGACCCGGCTGCCTATAAAGAGATCGGCCGGGGCGTCAACCCGTCAATCGAATCGTATTCAGGGTACTTCACCAAGCTCGACACTACCACACCCAATGCCCTTATGTGGACGAAGGTGGCATACCCGATCGACCTGAAACCGGGGGATGTCTGCCTCTGGCTCAAGCCCAGCACGCTCGATGCCGGCCATATGTGGATCATCGCCGGGGAGCCGAAGGTGAACCCGAAGCGGGGCGATGAGGTGCTCATCCGGATCTTCGATTCTGACGGGGTGCACAGTGACGATTCACGGACCGCTGCGGGGCTGAAGAACGGGCTCGGCTCCGGCATCATGGGGATGATGGTGGATGACGTTGGCAACCCGATCGGCCTGTATTGGGAAGGCGGGTCAAGCACCGGTGCCGGCGAGAAGGATACGACGATCGTCTGCGGGCGGCTGAACCAGTAATCCCATTTTTTGCTCTGAAAGAATCATCGTTTTTTTACAATCCCCTTCCCGCAGATGATGACGGTTCCGGGCGAAGATACGGTGAAACGTCCGACACCTGAAACCGCATCGCTCTTTGAACCCATTAAGGCTGATGCCCCAACCGGATCTTCATCTTCTTCCATAGGGAATCCTCCTGACCTTTCAGTGCTGAGAGCCCGC
>JAPKXV010000098.1 GCA_026394635.1 Methanoregula sp.
CCGGTCACGCGCTGCATCCGGCTTTTCCCGTTGCCGGTATCTGCAAGGAAACGGAGGTATGGCGCGGTATTCGTTTTGAGATAAAACCATGAGTAAAGGATATAGTAGATGAACAGTTGCCGGTCGATATCCGGGGCATCAAGGTATTTTTTCAGGTGCGTATCAATCGCCGCATAGAGTTCCGGTGCGGTTGTGAGTTGTGTCTCCTCTAATGATTCCCTGGACAATAAACCGACAATAGCAACGGGCATCCCGTCTTTCACCTGCAGCTTCCGGGGGAATACACCATTGTATGTTTGATCGAATACCAGTTTCTCGCCGTCATGGTGGACAAATGAATAATCGTTTTTTTCGTTCACACAAGACAGATAGATCCGCCCATCGTCAATGATAAAAGGGCGTGTTTTTTCATCAGTTCCCGTCTTTTTATTACGCGGAAAGCCCACTTTCACAAATTTAAATGCCCTGGATGCAAGTCCTTTGAGTTCGGAAACATCATCGCTATTCGCCCGGTTGTGTGGTGGCTTGCAGTGCTCATCAGTAAAGCTCCATAGACTTTCAAGGATAGCACTCTCGGTTAATCCGCACCGGCGCAGGCAACATGAATATTTAAACAGGGTTTGATTCCGCTGTCCTGCCGGTACGGTCGTATGTTGTTTCTGAAAGTGTTTAAGCAGTCCTGCAGCTTGTTTTTCTGTCGGTTTTTTGAGTTCGCCGGCTGGGACATCAGCCCATTGTGTTATATCGGACCGGCGTTCTGGTGCCAGTGTCGCAAGATACGCGGTGAGTTCGTCCTGTTCGGAATTTACGTTCATGCATGCCCCCATAAATCGCCGGTCATTACGATAAACCGGGGAGCCCCGTCATAGATTTCAAGCCCGGGTGTCGGGTGAGCTGGGAAATTGTGCCCGCTCTTCCATACCAGAACGTGCAAACCTCGCCCACTTACCGATTTTTCAATATAGGTGTCTCCTGCAAGAGAGAGAATATCCCGAGCCAGTTGTGATAAGTTGCCCTCATCATCGATGCACCTGTCAAGGTCCAAAACTCTCAGCGGGAAGTCAAACCCAAGCGCTATTGCCGGATACTGCCCGATGCCGAAGGCGATCACTTTCAGAACTTCGGGAAGCGTTGCCCAATCCTCCGGGTGATCGGCGCGTGCCAGTTCGCCGGTAATCTTCAGCGGTATTTTTTTGATAGAACCGTCCGGTTGTGGTATGATCCGGAAGGATACCCAGCGCTTAGACCCTGCCAGCGGTTCGGGAATATTACCGGCATTCATACTCGTGCACCTCCAGATGATAATTTATTCAAAAGGAATTGCCGAGCTGCAACGGCGTTTGAAATTCTTACTTGTGCTTCACTGAGATCCCCGGAATCGAAATAAATCTTGATTTCCCCGCCTTTCCCCGGCGTTCCGATGGTTATTGAATCCGGGAATAATTGCCGGGTTGTGATAATTTCCGGCATCGCTTATTCCTCCCCGGCACCTTCATGTATGTTTGTGACTGAAAGCAGCGTTTGACCTTTGTGCTGACGGATCAGGAGATCATGAGTGTAACAGCACATTTCGCACCACAAATGAATTATCAGCCCATCCCGGCGCGAGCTGGGATTCCCGCTCAAATTAGAATCTACCATGACCCCGGTGTGGTTCACTTTCGCATGGTATCCCCAATCATCCTCCTGGGTACGCGTAAACACGTCCACGCCGTTATGGTGAGTGTGTTCACTGCTGCAATGAGGGCATTGGTGGACGGTTGTTAGCCCTTCCAAGCAGGGAGATAACAGGCGCTCCTCATCCGCGAGGCTGCGATCCATCCGGGTTCCAGTTTCGTTATACGGCTGCCGGCTCATGCTTCGCTCCCGGGTAAGGGATGTCTATATGGGCACCATTCGGGAGCATCATTATCCGGTGTGTTATTTACATCCGGGTTGGTCGGAGGGTAAGGTATGAACTGTGCCCCCCCTGGGTTATCGCAATACGGCGCAAAGTCTCCGGTCCTATCGTCTTTTTCGGGGCTATTGTGGTGACATCCGCAACACGAGATCCCGCGTTCCTGGAGTGTGCGAAGGTTTATTTCAGATAAAGTCGAATTGTCTTTAGTCAATTTTGGTTTTGTCGCCAGCCTCTGGCGGGGCTGGCTTCCTTCGTTTTTCATCGCGATCCCTCCGCGAAATTCTCAATCGTACACTCCCCGTTTTTTTGCATTATGCGGCATGCCTTCTGCATTCGTGGCGGAAGTGCTGCATAATTGTTTGCGGTCAATTGCCCGAGACGGACAGCGGCGGGTTTTTTTGCTGCCGTGTTCAATGATCTTCCGGGGGTGGCGTGCTGGACCGCCTGCGAAGCTGCCATCACTACCCACTCCCAACGTCGTTGTTGTTCTGATTGCTGTACGCTTTGGTCAGGATCTTTTCGACAATTCGACATCTCGGTATTTCTCCCCGCTGACCGTCGATTTTTTCAAGAAGATCCGGTTCAATGTTGATACAAACTTGCTTCTTTGTCAAGGCAATCGCCTCCACATCCTATTTAGGTGGATAATCTTATTAACTCTTAATTAAATATTCAAATAGGAGTTAAATTGTGATTGCAGTGAATTGGAAAAAAGAAGAATCGATCGTCGAAAAATGCGACAATTTTATTAAAACTCGTTGCTATAAAGGCGCTGGGAAAAAATACGTGAAAGAGATTGTTAAGTTTTTGAAAGCTAACCGAGATACGCAACATCGAGATAAGCAAGAAAAAGAGAATGGTCCAGACGGGTGCGGATGGGTAAGACCAAACGAATTTCAGAAAAAATATGGGGAAATATGCTGTTACTCAACATTGTCTCGGCTGCTTACGGCTCTAACATCGGAAGGGATCGTCGAGCGACAAGGGAGAGAAAGAAAGGATCGATTCGATCGATCCGGGCAGGAGCCGGTTTATTATCGCATCAGTCCTCATTTTGAGGATAAAGTCCCTACGCAATATGGAAAATTTTCGAACCTATATTATAAAAATATTGAATTGTCGAATAATCTCGAATTGGCAAAATCTATCCTCGATGAACATAATTTAATCGACGAGTATACCGAGTATATCGCGAAACGACAGAAAAGATCCGAAGAACGCAAACACTTGACCAAAGACGAGAAAAATAAAATAATTACCCATAATACCCCGGCGGAAATAAAAAAGAGGAGATGGGTTTGGGTTGGGAAAATCCGGAGGAGATGCAAAAGAGAAATCTGTAAAAAATCGCTTTTCGTATTTATATCCGGGCGATTCAAAAAACAGTAATGAGTGGGAATTGTGGCAAGGGTGAGTTGTGAGCGAAAATTAAATTTTTATTTTATCTGCGATCACGGACGCACGCGTGAGAATTGCGATCTGTTCTTGCATTCTCGCATTCTCCTTTTGAAGCCCGACAATAGCAGCGGCGTTTGTATTCCCGGTCTGAATGGCAACCCTCGCTTCCCGAGACATTCCAATGGTCAGATACGGCATTGCGTTTTTATAATCGGTAACGAGTTGCTCATTCGATGGGGTCCGGTACACGCTGGTAAGTCCTTGTTCATGCCCCATCAAATACTCTGCCGAATCCGGAGATCCCCAGCGCCCCATCTCGTTCCTGAAGAATTTACGGGTGGAGTGCGGGTGTAGTTTCCGCATGTTTAGGTCGTTCTTTTCCCCCAATCCTGCCCGATCTGTTGCTGATATGAACACTCCATGAAAGTTCGCGGTGGAGAACGGGAACAGGCGCATGTCGCTCTTGATGTCGGGACGTTTCTTTGCAGTTTTAGTTGCCTGTTTACACAGCCCCGCATTCTTATTTTTGGCGGATTCCATATACTCCAATCGCCGGGGAAGCCATACCGTTTTCAAATAATCGGCGCATTCATCCGATATGAACACATATCGCTCGGTGCGGGTCTTGGTGATCTCTGCCCGGAGTTTAACCTTGACAGGACTGTGCTTCCAATCAATATCTTGCAGGCGTATTTGTAAGGTTTCGCCAATTCTACACCCTGACGATAGAAGAAATAAGAACGTCGCTCGCCCGGAATGTGACATTTGATCGAAGGTTCTTTTCGCCGTTTCAACGGTGAAGGGGAGATCATCCATTTTTGATTTGTCTTTAACCAAAATCTGGGATACTTGTGCCTTGCTAAAAACAATTTCGTTAACAGCTAAATATGCCCTAACGGCTGCAATGCGTGTTTTTTTGGAATTTGGCGACAAAAAGTATGATTTATGTTTTGGTGTCTCTTTCTGCTCATCAAGGAATGCTCGGAATGATAAAAGATCAGACAATATTTGTGACCGATCCCCCCTCTTCATATATTTGATCAGTTCAGAACAATTATCGGTGCCGAACGTGCTTTTACAGAACATTTTCAGGGCGTTGGTGTAAACTTGTTTTGTGTTGGGTGGTCGCACCTTCACAAAATCTTCCGGGCTCATGAAAACTCGTGCCATATTATTGTATTTGGGCGCTGTACTATTTATTATCTATGTGTTATCGTGCAAATAAACAGAATTATGTATGTCCACGAAAACGATCAGCATCACCGACGAAGCTTACGAGCGGTTAAAAGCACTCAAGAAAAATGAGAAAGTAAGTTTCTCTGATGTTATTGTAAAATATTATCCAATAAAACGGAAATTATCAGATGTGCTATCCGAAATTGGAGATTGCACGGAGCTTGCCGACAGTATTGAAAACGTTTCCCGGGAGATGCGAAAAAGCCAGATGCGTGAGGTAAAGTTTTGATGCCGGTCGCAGATACTTCTTTTTTGATCGATTTATTAAGGAGGGATGAAGGTGCACTTTCCTGTTATTCCGAATATGAGCGGCAAGGTGTTGCACTTTTTACAACGGGAATTACTGCGCTTGAGTTGTTCAAAGGTGCATTTCTCTCGGGAAGCGGCAAAAACGTCATCAAAGTGCGAACAATTCTCGAACTTTTTATTATGATACCCATCGATGAACACGTATACGAGGTGTTCGGCAGGCTTGCTGCAAATGTAAGCCGTAATGGAACTTCTATCGGTGATTTTGATGAAGTGATTGCGGCAATTACGTTATGTAATGGTAAAGAGATCATTACTCATGATCGCCACTTTGAAAAAATTCCTGACATTCACGTGATATCGTATTGATTACCTGATTGTAATACACTTGAGTCTATGATGGGGGTTACCCATCTTTTATTGCGGGTGGGATTATTTGAGCTCATTAGTCTGCCTGACTGATGAACACATGTCATTTTTTCCGGGGCGTATCGTTTAATGCGGTACAGGATCAATGTCCCACATAATCATGCTCTGGGTTCTTCTTGCACTTGCCGGTGCAGTGGCAGACGCCGGTTACTATGTCNNCTCTGGGTTCTTCTTGCACTTGCCGGTGCAGTGGCAGACGCCGGTTACTATGTCACCACCAAAAAGATGCTGCAGACGATAAATCCCCATGTACTTGCCGCTGGAAGCTTTCTTTTCACTTCTTTTTTTCTTTTTGTCCTCGCTTTTTATTCAGGTATCCCGGCGATTGGGAGTAAGTTTCTTGTGGCGGTTGCCATGACCACTGCATTGAATGTGATCGCCACAATTTTCACGTACAAAGCGCTCGCATCTACTGACATCTCCATTACCATGCCGATGATCTCTTTTACTCCGGTCTTTTTGATCGGAACCTCATTTCTTTTCCTCCACGAACTCCCCACTTTGATCGGGATTATCGGTATCCTGATCATCGTTTT
>JAPKXV010000069.1 GCA_026394635.1 Methanoregula sp.
GTTGAATTTTAAACCCTTATTTCATTCTCCAGCGATGTGCGAATAAAATGATAAACATTATAACAGCAATCGTATCAATTAAGCTGAACGTACTTCTGTACGGTCAATTATCTCTAGAGATAAGAGATCCATTGAAAATTTTGTATAGCAATCTGATCAACTCAACATAAAATGAGGCGATAATATTGTCGAAAGTTGTAGAGATTTCCCCAACCACAAGACATGAGGGTCACTCCAAGCTGGTGCTCAAGGTCAACGACCAGGGCATCATCGAGACGGGTAACTGGCTTTCCATCACTCCGGTAAGGGGCGTTGAGAGGCTTGCCGTTGGTAAAACGATGGAGCAGGTCCCCAAGATCGCGTCCCGCGTCTGTGGTATCTGTCCGATTGCCCACACGCTCGCCGGGGTCGAGGCGATGGAAGCATCGATCAAGTGCGAGATCCCCCGGGATGCACACCTTCTGCGTGTGATCCTCCAGTGTGCCAACCGGCTGCACAGCCACGCACTGCACAACATCCTGACGCTGCCCGATATGTATATCCCGGGCACCGACACGAAGATCAACCCGTTCACTCCGGAAGAACCGGTGCGCACCGTTGCAAAGCGCATCCAGAGGATCCGCGAGATTGCTCAGACGATCGGCGAGGTTGCCGGTGGAGAAGCGATTCACCCGAGCAACCCGAGAGTCGGCGGAATGTATAAGGCATGCTCCCCTCAGGCAAAGACCAAGATGTACGACCTCGCAAAAGAAGGCCTCGTCCTGGCACATGCACATATGGACTTCATGATCGCGGTCCTGCGCAACTACCAGAAGCGCGACTGGGCAGAGGTCGGCGGCAAGCAGATCAAGATCCCGAAGGATCTCGGCTACCACGACCAGGGTTACATGGCAACCCACCCGGTGTATGGAACCTCCAGCCTTGATGAGTGCCCGACATGGGACTACAGCAGGTTCAAGGAGAGCCGCCCGTGGGACTGGTATATGGGAGAGAGCGAGATTACGCTCGAAGACCCGACCTACCCCGTCGGTGGTACCACCAAGATGGGCACCAAGGCAAACCCGCAGATGGAAGCCTGCACCGGTATCCCGTGCTATGACGGTGCCCCGGTCGAAGTCGGACCCCGCGCCCGGCTGGTCAAGTTCAAGAACTTTGACGAGAAGGGCACCATCGGCCAGCAGGTCGCCCGCCAGCTGGAATACCCGGACTGCCTGACCGCAATGATCTCGGCACTGGACGAGTACAACCCCAACGGGAAAGTCGTCGCCGACTATATCCCGCAGGGTGACGGCTCCATGGGCTGGGCAGCAAACGAAGCCCCCCGTGGCCCGGATGTCGACCCCTGTGTATCGTGTGCTACCCACATGATCGTGATCGATGAGGACAACCGGATTGTAGCCCAGAAGCTCATCGAGTGAGTGTAACACGGATGTTGTATCCAGAGATCGTGATTGCAGGGTGTGGAAACCCCCTGTTCGCCGATGACGGATTCGGACCGGCAGTAGTAGAGGAGTTGCAGAAACTCACACTTCCCGACAATGTAAAAGTTGTGGATGCGGGTCTCGGTGGCCCGCATTTTATTTTTACGCTGCTCGATCCGGAAGTGACAAAGAAACTGGTGATCATCGACATTGCTGATTTTGGCGCGGAGCCTGGATCTATAACGAAGCTCCGTGTTGAAGATCTACCTCCTGGAAGCTACCGGGATGCCCATTCATGGGATCTCACCGAACCGCTTCACAGGATAAAAGACGAGGTAGATATCACGGTCATCGGATGCCAGCCGAAAATTGTTACAGACCCCGATATGGAGATCGGGCTCTCAGATGAGGTTTTAGATGCTATTCCCAAAACAGTACGAATTGTACTGGAAACAATAGGGGTGGATTATGGGACTACTATCAAGCGTCTTCAAGAAGACCGTCAGCCAGGAACCGCCAAAAACTGCGGCTCCATCGAAACCAGCTGACGTAGCAGCAAAAGTGGAAACAACGAAAAAGGAGGTTAAGCCTGTGGCAGATAAGATTACAGTGGGCCATGTGCACATGAGTGGATGTACTGGCTGTCTTGTGTCTTTAGCAGACAACTACGGTGGGCTCCTGACAATTCTGGACAGGTATGCAGACCTTGTATATGGTCTGACACTTGCCGATGTGCGCCACATCCCCAAGATGGATGTCGCACTTGTCGAGGGTTCTGTTTGTATTCAGGACAAATGTTCGGTAGATGAGATCAAGCTAACAAGAGAGAAGGCGACAGTTGTTGTCGCTGTTGGCGGATGTGCCTGCTACGGCAACGTCACCCGGTTTTCCCGTGGCGGCCAGCAGAACCAGCCGCAGATGGAGTCATACCTGCCGATCGGGGATCTGATCAAGGTTGACGTGTACATCCCCGGATGCGCACCAACTCCCCAGCTGATCAGGAACGTCTGTGTTATGGCATACCTGCTTCTCAAGGGAACGAAGGAGCAGAAGGATCTCGCGACAGCGTATCTCACCCCGCTCATGCAACTTGCACAGCGCGGCACCGAGGCATGCGGGTGCGATCTGATGTATGATGTCATCAACCAAGGTCTCTGCATGGGATGCGGCAGCTGTTCAGCAGCCTGCCCGGTCCGTGCAATCACCATGGAATTCGGCAAGCCAAATGTCAACCGCGAGCTCTGCATCAAGTGCGGGGCCTGCTATGCCCAGTGCCCGAGAGGGTTCTTCAAC
>JAPKXV010000144.1 GCA_026394635.1 Methanoregula sp.
CCTCTTCGTAGATGATGGTGACCCCGTCATCAGTTTCCCGATAACACACACGGATCTCATTCACGGTCTGCCCATGACTGATTGAGTTCTCAACAAGATGGACGAACACCTTCTTGATCACGGGATCGCAGAAGATCTCCACATCATCGATATCAACCGTGAGCTGTATTTGCTTCAGACTCACATTGAAACGCACGTTCTGAAGGGCATCCCTGATCTGTATCCATTGCGGGGGCTGGACTCCCATCTCCTGATACTCTTTGGTATAGGCGAGCTGCTGGTGGATCACCTTTAAGATCTCCTCTTCTTTCTGGAGAAAAGCGATCACCTGTGTGTCCTGCACCAGATCTTTACTCAGCTCAATGTACCCCCGAATGCCCGTGATCTTGTTCTGGATGTCATGCCATGCGACCATGTTCATGAGCTGGAGTTTCTGTTTTGCGATCCGGAGTGCCTTCTCCGCCCGCTTACGCCCGGTGATGTCCCGGATGATCATGCTTGTCCGTTTCTGCCCGGTACGGTCAGTAAAGATACTGGAAGACATTTCTCCGGGGAACCGGGCCCCGTCTTTTCGCAGGAATGTGAGTTCTCCTTCGAACCTGCCGGTACGAGCCCGTTCTTCCAGTGCAGCGGAGAGCCGGGGGTCTGTTGCATCGATAACTCCAGCCCTGCCGGTTTTGATAATCTCTTCTTCAGTCCGCTGGAACATGGCACATGCAGCAGGATTTGCTGCCTGGATGTTGCCGTCCGGGCTCGTAAAGAGAATAGCATCCATGGAGTTTTCATAGAGCAAACGGTACTTCTCCTCGCTCTCCTTAAGTGCCCGCTCCTTCTTCTCAAGCTTCGCACCGACCCGTTGCGTATATTCACGATTGAAAGTTACTTCATCGGGGATTGGCTGCGTCGTGAAATCTCCCGGTGATCGCACAGTATCTATAAATGCCTCTTGGATCTGCCTGAGGAGCTCTTCAGGTTCCGCTGGCTTGATGATGTACCGGATCGCCCCAAGGGAGAGCCCGAACTCTTCGTCTTTTTTTTCTGTGTACGTTGCCGTGTAAAAGATAAACGGAATCTGCCGGAGCACAGGATCCTTCTTGCATTCCCGGATCAGCCGGAACCCGTCCATGAGCGGCATCAAAATGTCGGAAACGATTCCGTCAAACTGGCTGGCGTGGAGTTTCTCCAACGCTTCGATCCCGTTTTTTGCCGTGACAACATCATAACCCGCGCCTTTGAGCAGCACTTTCAGCATGTAGAGGTTCTGGATATTGTCGTCCGCGATCAGGATCTTCATACCGGGGTCTCCTGATAATCTATCTCCTGAGGGCATCTATAAAAAAGCTTCCTAAAATTTTGTGAGAGTATGCCGATATTAACTTCAGATTTGCTTCCCGTTCGATAGCCAGAGCGATGACTTTGGTTTCATGACGGTGTAAATCCGAATCCGGTAGATCAAGAATCCCCGTATTTTCAGTTTTTTAGAGGGATTCAAATATCCGGGTTGAAGGGTAAGCCCGTTTCACTCCCCACCCGTACCGAACCGGGACAACCCTTTCGGCACGGTGATCTCGAACCGGGCGCCTTTCCCGGGCTCCCCGGTTTCGGTGATGGTCATACCGGACATATCAAGGAATTCACGGACAAAGAACAATCCGAATTTGCCTTCTCCCCCAACCACCCGGTCAAAGATATGGGCTTTTTGTTTGAGGGGAATCCCGACACCATCATCTTCACAGATTACGATAACAGCGTCCGGGGTTTCACGACAACCTACAGAAATACGGGTGAGCGTCTTCCCGTGTATTACCGCATTTTCAATAATGTTGTTAAATACCCTGCCAATCAGAGGATCGGTATAGCACTCAAGTCCATGCAGATCAATGTCCAGGGAGATACTCTTCATCCGGCTGATAAGAGATGCCTGTATACGGATTTCGTTCTCCATTGGGATCCATTTGAATTGGTCCACCCCCATTTGCTGGTAATCCTTTGTATGTTTAATCATCGATAAAGGATCTCCGTTCCATGTCACTGACCGGTTCTTTACCGAGCTCAATATATCCCCTCAATGCCGTCACTTTATTCTGGATATCCTGGTACGTCACATCGGTCATCAGGGCAAGTTTGCGGTTCGCGAGCTTGATCTTCTCCTCTGCCTGCTTACGTTCGGTGATATCCAAATACGTCCCGAGGACGCCAACAATATTCCCGCTGGCATCCCGCAGCGGAATTTTGCTTGTCAGAAGATAGATTTTCTCTCCAGTTGGTGTTGTCTGTGGCTCTTCGAAAAGGAGTTTTGGCTTTCCGCTTTCAATCACAGCCCGGTCGTCCCTCTGGTAGAGATCCGCCTGTTCCCGCCAACCCATTGCGTAATCGTCCTTCCCGATAATATCTTCAGGTTTTTCAAAGCTGGCATCGCGGGCAAACGAGGTATTGCACCCGGCATAAATGAGATTTTTGTCTTTCCAGAAGACCCGGACCGGGATAGAATTGAGTACCCCTTCAAGGATCTGGCGCGATTCGCGCATCTCCTCTTCCGCCCGCTTGCGTTCAGTGATGTCCCGCGTCACCCCAAGGACCCGTGTTACGCGGTGATCCATACCTTTAAGGAACGTGGTGATGACTTCTGTCGCGACGACCGTCCCGTCCTTTCTGGGCTGGTCGATATCATACCGCTGGACACGCAGGGTTTCATCCCCGGCTTCGAAGCGTGCAATCCGCTCCGGCAGGTTCCCCGCAATGAGCTGGTAGGCCTCCGGGGTGACTGATGCACTTACAGGCTGCGCCATCACCTCTTCGGGTGTGTAGCCCCTG
>JAPKXV010000288.1 GCA_026394635.1 Methanoregula sp.
TAAATCGAAGATGTCCTGATGGACATCTTCTTTTAGTTTGCCCTTCCCTGCGGGGAACGGCAACCGCCCCCAATAATGTTAAAAAAGATAATTTCTCCAGAGCCCTTTTTTGATCTTCATGCGGGATAAAAAGGAAGACATTTCCCTTTGACACTTTTTAAAATGGCTCTCTTGGTTACGAAACGATCCGATGAAAAGAGGCTCTCTTCAAGAGTAAGAACATAAAAGAATGACGTAAAAAAAAGGGGTGAAGGGATGAGGGGACGTTTAGTCCAGCGGGATCGTTTCCAGCCGGGAGACCAGCTCCCAGATACGCGTCCTGGCGTGGACCGGCATGTTGGGATCGTTTGAGATCTCGTCGATCTTGGAGATCGCTTCAGCCGCACGCAAGCCCAGTTCCTTGGAGTCGTTTGTCAGCAACTGCCGGGTCTCGTCCGCCACGCGCCGGATATTTCTCGGGATAGTGCTGTCATCCATGATGTGCTGCAGCATCAGGACACAGTTTTCAATGGTCTTCTCTGGGTTCGGCATCGTGCCACACCTCGTACCTGTAGTTAATATGCAGAACCTCCATATATAGGTTAAATATTGATGCGACGGTGATTGTAATGGCGGCAAGAAAAGAAGACGAGATCATGGCCGAGTATCTCCTGAAAGGAGGCAAGATGCTGGAAAAGTCCTGCAAGAAGTGCGGCTGCCCGATGTTTGAAGTCAAGGGCAAGACCTTCTGTGTCGTCTGTGCAGAGAACGAGGCCGCGGTAAAGGAGACAAAAAAAGCTGCTGCTCCTGCTGTGCCTGCTGCACAGGCATCGGCAGCACACCCGCTCAGCTGCGGGTGCGGGGTTGACCATGATGATGACACCTGTTCCTGCAGTGATGAAGAGGGCGGAATGCTTGCAGACGAACTTGCGATGACTCTCCTTTCGCTCTGTGAGCGGATTCACAACGAGAAGGATCCCAACCATATCCTCACCCTCATGACCTCGGTGAAGGTGGGAACGGAAGCGCTCCAGATCCTCTGTCAGTTGTAGGGACGGCGTCCGAAATGCGCAAGGAGCAGTCGTGCGTTTTTTAAGCCGATCTCCGGGAACGCGGAGATGATGTACTCCTGTTCTTCCTTAAGCGAGCGATGGGATTTGTGGGGGTGAACTTTCCGCTCGCCCCGCTCGCCCTCCTCGCGTTTTGCGAGCACAAAGACCATCTGGGCGGTATCCTGCTCGTCTTTTGTGAACAGGAGCGATACCCCCATGTCAATGGTGAGCGCAGCGAGCACGCCCCTGATTGCATTCGGGTGGATGTCCCGCTGGACAGAGAGATCGCCACCTTCGACGATGAGGACCGGGCGGGTGACCGACTCGGCCATTGCCTTCACCTGTCCCAGCAGGTCGCGGTTGATCAACGTGTCCACAAAGTCCCGTGCGGTCTTGCGCTCGATGAGGATCCGGTCGCCGATCGCATAATCGCCGTGCGCGAGGCGTTCCAGCCGGATCGCCGCCCCCATCCCGCTCAGAACCTCGACAACTTTGGACGAGGTCTCACGGTCATCGATGATGATCTTCGGACCCTGGGGCGTGAACGCCTCGATGCTTGCCTGCTCCGGCCCGGCCGGTTTTTGCGGTAGCGATGTCATCTGGCCCATCGTTCTCATGCTTTTGTGCATCTGCATCTCTTTCTGCTGGCTGACGTACCGGTACACTTCATCCGCAGTCCCCTTGGTCACGAGCACGACGACCCGTCCCGCCCCGGACCTGCCGGTCCTTCCTTTGCGCTGGATGGAGCGGATCTCTGATGGGACCGCCTCGTAGAAGATCACCATGTCGGTGGAGGGGACATCGAGCCCTTCCTCCCCCACCGATGTGGCGATCAGCACCTTAAAATCTCCTTCCCGGAACCTTCCGAGCGCTGCAATCTGCTTCTTCTGGCTCAGTCCTTTCTCCGCATCTTTAGTTGCCTGCCCGACGAACCGTTCGCACCGGACCCCGTTTTTTGTGAGAAATTCTACGAGGAGCTGCACGGTGTCCCGGTACGTTGCAAAGAGGATGATCCGGCTGTCAGGGTGCGCTGAAAGCTGCCCGCGGATGAGATCCAGCGCGATTGCGGGTTTGGGGTGCAGCTCCTGGGTCCATCCCAGCGAGCGTTCGAAAAGGTCGCGGAAACTTGGATCTTTTACAAGGCGCTGGCTTGCCTTGCTGCCCCCCGCACCCGTTCCCTCGGCGACAAGTTTTGCAATATAGCCTTTGAGCACCTCGCTTCCCTGAGATTCTGCAAGCGTGACCGCGTGCCTGAGTTTCATGCACTCGGCATACACCGAAGCTGCCGAGTATGCCGCCGGGTCCCTGTCTGCGATCCGCTGCTGGATCTGGGCGTTGATCGCAGCGAGTGCCTTCATGGTCAGCTTCTCCCTTTTTGGGACGGTGAAATGGAGCGAGGCAAGGAGGCTGAGCCGGTCCTCGGTGAGGGCGTTGATGGTCGTGATAGCCGTTTTGAGGTCCGGGGGAAGGTCGATGGTGATGACTTCCACGTCACGTGCAAAGACATACGGGCGGACATCGGGGTCATCCTCGATCCGGGTCTCGATGTGGGCGATCCCGAGGTTGGGCGGTGGAGAGATACCGCTGCGCAAGGAACACGTACGCATAATTGCCAACCGCACGGTGGCACTCGTCAACGATGAGGAGCGTGACATCCTTCAGCGTGTACCGCCCGGCAATGAGGTCGTTTTTGATGACCTGCGGGGTTGCAAGGATCACCGTCGCCCTCTCCCAGTCAGCGGTGCGTTCGTCCGGCGGCGCTTCTCCGGTAAACATGACAAACGGGGGAGAAGCGGGACCGGCCGTGCTCTTTACCAGAAGGTAGCGTTCGAAAAAACGAAGATGCTGCTCAACGAGGGGTTTTGTCGGGGCGAGCATCAGTACCTTTCCCCCTTCGTTGTAGAGCCGGGACGCAGCGGCAAGGAGTGCGACTGCGGTCTTGCCAAGACCGGTCGGGAGGATCACCATCGTGTTTGCGTCCAGCGCCCGCATCGCGATCGTGAGCTGGTACTCACGCGATTCGATGCTCTCCGGCCTGATGAGGGGGTGGGTGATGCAGGTCATGTCTTAAAGCGCTGAAAACTCTGCACTCCCGTTTACGAGGGAGCAGATTGTATCCGGTATCTTATCTATCGCGATCCGAACCTGTTTCATGCTGTCGCGGTCGCGCACGGTCACGGAGTTGTCATCCTTTGTCTGGTAATCAATAGTGATCGCAAACGGTGTGCCAATCTCGTCCTGTCGGCGGTACCGGCGCCCGATGGCGCTTGAATCATCGTACTCGGCCATCATGCCCCGCGCTTTCAGTGTTTGGGTGATCTCTGCTGCGATCGTGTCCAGCCCATCGCGGTTCATGAGCGGGAAGACGGCGACCTGTATAGGAGCGACACAGGGGGCGAGCCGGAGCACCGTCCGGGTCTCACCGTCCGCAGTATCCTCGTCATATGCCTGCTCAAGTACCGCATAGCACATCCGGTCGATACCATAACTGGGTTCGATGACGTGCGGGATGACCTCATCGCCCCTGACCTCGATGACCTCGTCCCGGACCTCGAAAAGGTTTGGCGGGATATGGATCTTCTCGCCGTCCACTTCAATATCAGCACCTTTCTCATCCGGTGTTGCCTGTGCCAGCGCCTCAAAGACCGCTTTTGCCTTGTTCCGGTACTGCTTGCCCAGCACGCTCATGTTCGGGACGATGCGCCGGCGCTTAACCTTCTTTGGCTGGTCATACTGGATGAAGACGGTCATCGGTGTGCCGCTCTGCCCTGCGTGGGATTTCAGGTCATAGTCGGTCCGGTCAGCGATGCCGACGGTCTCAACCCAGCCGAACCGGTCAGAATACACTTCTGCGTCCCAGCAGTCAGCCGCGTAATGTGCAAGCTCATCGGAGAGGTGCTGGCGGAACCGGAGACGGTCAGCTTTTACCCCGATCTTTATGAGCATCTCATGGGTGAGTGCAAGGTAGTAGGCTACGTATTCGTTAGCGATGAGATCCCTATCGACTGCCTCCCGCATCGTCATCGTGACGGCGGGCTCCTTTCCCAGCTGCTGTGCAGAGGTTAACAGCGGCATGGTATACCCTGCATAGCGGGAGAACTGCGGGTGGTCCTTCTCATCGGGGTGCACGAAGATCTCCGCTTCTGCCTGCGTAAACTCCCGCAGCCGGATCATCCCCTGCCGGGGCGAGATCTCGTTGCGGTACGACTTGCCGATCTGCACGGCGCCGAACGGGAGGTGGTCGCGGTAAAACCGGAGGAGCCGGCCAAAGTCAACAAACATCCCCTGTGCCGTCTCGGGGCGCAGGTACCCGGCACGCTGCGAGCCCGGGCCGATGCTTGTCTTGAACATCAGATTGAATGCAAAGACCTCTACCTTGCCGAGTTTCTCTTCGCATGCCGGGCAGGTGCAGGGGGCGATTGCCGCGGCGAGCTCTTCGTTTCCCATGGTGGCGGCCCCTTCAACCCCTCCGCCTTCAGCGACATGGTCGGCACGGAGGTATTCATGACAGTGCGGGCACTGGCACATCTTATCGGAAAAACCTTTGACATGCCCCGATGCAACAAAGACCGCTTCCTGCCCTATGGTGGGGCACTCGATCTCGTAATATCCCTCCCCAATGACGTAAAAATCCCGCCAGATATTCTCCACCCGCCGCTTCATCATCGCGCCGAGAGGACCGTAATCGATGAACCCTGCAACCGCTCCGTAGCATTCCGATGTGGGCCAGATAAACCCGCGGCGTTTTGCCAGATCCATCACTTTTTCGAATACATCGCTCATGGTGATCACAGGACAATTTTGATATTCGTCCAATATAGTACGACGACTGGCACAAAAAGGATGCTGGAGGGAGAGGTGGATCTTTTTAATAAAATTCTCTCATGTGGGGAATGAGGGCGTAAGGTTGCGGATAAAATATGGTTATAATCAACTGTTTTTGTAAGAAATGAGACCGGTCCTTTGGAAAAATCGCAATCCAATTTAAAGAGTTTTTGGTCAAATAGCCAATTTCAATAGAATTAAATAGATAGCCTAATATTGTATATCCTAATCCGAAGAGCGGGGTTCGCAAATGACTGAAGAAAAAAAGAAAGCACAGCTCCTGAAACTGTTCAGCATGATATCCGGCAAGACAAAGATCGTCGAGCCGATGAAGAATATCCACGGCACCCTCAGGGACAGCGACGCCATTGAACGTGAAGTCGCACTGGAGAACGATACCGAGATCGCCCGCGAGCTTGGCGACGAGAAACTCAGCAAGACGGTTGCACGGGCACGGGTACGGCTCAAGCTCTTCCGCGAGCTTGACTTTAAAATGCCGTTTGACCGCGAGAAGATGGGCGACCTCCTCGATTCCGGAAAGACCATGAAGGAAGTGAGCGATGAGCTTGGCATCAGCCCCTCCACGCTGCGGGAGTACCGACACGTGATTGAGGAGCAGGAAGACCCGACCATCGACCCGTATATTACGCGGGTCAGGGACGTCATGGAAGACCGTGACCTGACCGAACAGATGACCCGTAGCGTGACCGCAGACGGGTTTGGCGATTCGATTGACATCACCGAAGCTGAACTGATCGATGTGACCTGAAACGTCGCACCGGTTCACCCGAACCACCGTCAACCATCCTTTTTTAGTGCCGTCCCGCACTCGCGGTAGAATCGTTTCACTGCCTTTTCTACTGTGTCAGTTTCTCAAACATCTCGGGACCGACGCATTCTTGTGCGTGTTTGCACCACAGGACTCACGGACGCAATATCATTGTACACCTCAAACCCGCACTTTGTGCACTTCACCGACACATCGTTTGAAAAGAGTTCGACCTCGCCACCGCATCGCGGGCATTTTTTTACGTTAAGCGTGGGCGTCCGCAGGTTCGCAGCACCCGGGCA
>JAPKXV010000385.1 GCA_026394635.1 Methanoregula sp.
ACACCTTGAGCGCAACGGCTTCTCAGTACACCATGCCCACTACCAGATGCATCCGGAGCGGTGCATGTTCCTGTTCGAACTCCTTGTCGGGGAACTTCCGAAGATCAGAAAGCACATGGGACCCCCGCTCTGGAACTCGGTGAATGCCGAGAAGTTCAGAACGACACACGAGAATGATCCGCTGCCGGGACCCTATATCGTTGACGGGCGTTACGAGATGGAAGTCGTGCGGGAGTTCACGCATGCAGCAGATATCCTCTCATCCGCATCGCTCCTGAACGTCCGTCTCGGTAAACACGTGCGACAGTCGCTTGAAAAGGACTGGATGGTTCTTTTTGGGGCAGACTGCTGGCAGGAAGAGTTTGCTGCATTCATTTACGGATTTTTTAAGCGGTATTCCCCGCTGACGAGGATCCGGAGGATGGAGGAACAGTGATTCGTTTTTTGTGTGAGGGTTGTTCGAATATTTGCCGAGGTCTATCCCGTGACTGAACGGTAGGGGACGAACTGCAAATGTTAATGTGACGAAGGGGATAATTGCGATAACAATGGCATATCCATCACGACAGCAGGAGTCATTATCGGGAAGCCTTCACCAACTGCTCCATGCGTTCGATAAATTTTTCAGCCTCATAAATCGCCTGCCGGACTTCCTCTATAGTCGGTCGGGCATCGAGACTGTATTGATCGCTCTGTCGCAATGTCCGCATGTGATCAAATTGTAGTGCCCATTCATCTTCCAGCATCTTCTTTTCACAGTAGTATTCGAGATACACGCCAATACAATAATGACTTTTTTCCCGGACCCCGTCACGGAATAAAACCGCTCGTGCTGCATGGAAATATCCCATATATGCTGCCATGAGTGCAGACCGGTTCGCTCCCGCATCACAATCATAGCCAGCTTCTATGACCCAGTCCAGTGCCTGGGCGAGAGAGAGGTACGCTTTATCATTCGATGCAGTGACCTTTCGTAAGAGACCTCATTTATAACACTCATCAAGCCGTGTCAGGAGAGTCACCTTCCAGCGTGATCGATTGTTTCACAAATGAACGGTAAAACGGTTCATCGGAATTTTTCATTGCAGATATTTTCTCCCGGGTGAGGATAAGGATATGAACTTGTGCAGATAGTGACCGCGAGACATGACGTTCCAACTCTGCAACCATAATACCTGAGGGCAGTGCTCCGGTAAAAACCCAGAGATCGAGATCACTTTCATCGGTATTTGTCCCATCAGCCCAGCTCCCAAACATACCTATGCCGTAAGCCCATGACGGTTTTTTGTACACTGATGAGACCAGTGCTACATTGAGGAGACGTTTTACGGCAACGGTCAGTGCCGACGTTTTTATCTGATACGTACGGTTGATGCGCATAAGCAGCCCTTCATGTTTGAGAAGCGCGAGATACGGGGATACAAGCCCTTTTGACAACCCGGTCCTCGCGGCGATCTGCTGCACGGTGAAGGTTGATACCGATAGAGCGGCCCGTAGTAATATTAGACGTTCTTTTGTCCGGAAGAGGGTGGGAATATTATGCATATGCAGATTTTTGTTCATAGTTCCTGAACAATATGTTCAC
>JAPKXV010000225.1 GCA_026394635.1 Methanoregula sp.
ATGCCTCCACCATCTCAAAGACGATCACCGACCTCACCAGCCGGGGATTTCTTTCCCATGCCCCGTACCAGAGGATCTCGCTCTCCCCTGAGGGGAAACGGTATGCCGGGTTCTTTGTAAAGCGGCACCGGATACTCAGCCTTATGCTGACACATTACGGTTTTTCCCACGAGGATGCATGTGAAGAGGCATCGCGGTTCGAGAGCTATGTCTCCAGGAACGCTGTTGACCGGATCTGCCGGACGATGGGACACCCGCAGGAAGGCGCCTGCGGTTCGATTACCCATGATACCGGATGTATGGGGGAAGGGATCCGCCCGAAAAGTATTATCGAAAACAGCCCATCCCCGGCTAAAAAAATGAGGATTTTGCCATGAGTTCCACGATGATCTCTTCGCATATCCCGGATCTTGACCTGATCACCTCGTATGCCCAGCGGGAAGGCACATTTTTCTCCCGCGTGAGCCCGTGGACAAAGTTTACCGGGCTCCTGCTGGTAATCCTGCTCATCACGCTCACCCGCAACCTTGTGATCTGCGGCGTACTCTATCTCATCATTCTCGGGCTCTACGCATCAGCGGGCCTCCCGGTAAAAAAACTGTTCGCATGGTACACCCTGCCCGTGCTCTTTGTCATTTCACTGGTAGGTATCATGGTATGGACTGAGCCCGGCACACCCTTGTTCTCGTTGAATATGGGCCTCTTCGCCCTTACGCTCACGGACAACGGCCTCATCCTTATCATCACCCTGCTCCTCAAGGCGTTGATCTCGGTCACGTACTCGCTCTTCTTCCTCATGACGACACGCTACCAGCATTTCTCTGCCATGATCTACCGCATCTTCCCGTCACCCCTCGACCAGATCTTTCTTTTGGCCTACCGGTACCTCTTTCTGACGCTCTCGATGACGGGCGCGATTTTTAAGGCAGTGCGTTCACGGGGCGGTGGGATCATCCACAGCGTTCGGGTCCAGGGCCGGATCTTTGCCGAAGTATTTGCGCTGGTTTTCATCCGCTCGTTTGACCGTGCAGAGCGGGTGCACCAGGCCATGATCGCCCGCGGTTATAACGGGAAGTACGAGGCAGGAACGGATATGCCGAAACCCGGCCTTTCAGGATTTTGTGTGATTGGTGCTTTTGTCTGTGCGATCGCGCTTATTGTCCTGATGGTGCCAAATACCGGGGGGCTGTATTAATGACCATCATACACCGCGATCCCCATGCTCCGCACTGCCCGCCTATCGATAAGAAGCGGGAGCTGATCCATGTCGACTGTGCAAGCCACACCTACCCTGACGGCAGTGTGGGTATCCACGACATGTGTTTTTACGTGCTCAGGGACGAGATCGTGGCACTCTGCGGGCCGAATGGCTCGGGCAAGTCCACGCTCCTTGAGCATTTGAACGGGCTTCTCACTCCCTCAAAAGGCGATGTCTGGGTCAATGGCAGGTCGATAACGCACGGTGAACGTTCCGATCTCTGGAAGGATGTCGGTGTCGTCTTCCAGCGTTCCGATGACCAGCTCTTTGCCCCCACCGTACTTGACGACGTGATGTTTGGCCCGCTCAACCTTGGCATGTCTCATGACGATGCACAAGCGGCAGCAATGAGTGCCCTTGAAGGAGTCGGCGCTGCTGACCTTGTGCACAAACTTCCCAATTACCTGAGCGGCGGGCAGAAACGGCTGGTCTCCATCGCCGGGGTTCTTGCCATGAAACCGAAGATCATGGTCCTTGATGAACCTACCTCGGATCTGGATCCTCTGCACAGCGAACGGGTTGAAGCGCTGATCCTCCGGTTCAAACGGGATTACGGTATCAGTGTCGTCATTGCCACCCACGATCTCGACTTTGCCGCACGGATCGCCGACCGGGTCTGCCTGGTGAAGAACGGTTCGGTCTTTGCTGAAGGCACTCCGGATGAGGTCTTCTATAACCCCGTACTTATCGAAGAGGCAGGTCTCACCCTGCCGCAGACGGTCAGGATATATCTGGAGTACTGTAAAGCACAGGGCAGAGAACCGGAACAACGGCCTATACGCCGGGACGAACTCATAAGGGCACTGCAACTGTCACAATCCTGAAGAACGATCAACAAAACTTGGGGTGCATCCAACATTTCCCTAATATTTTTATGCACTTCCATCAAGTGTCTTCTTAATAGCCGGGTTTTTTCCCGTACAAAAAAGGAGCAGACTAACATCTTATGGCGCACATTCATCTCGAAGACGGATCGTTTTCCCTGTTCTTTGTCCTCCTTTGGTGGACTGCCGCAATTATCCTGGTTGGTATAGCGATCTACCTGATGCGGTCCGAAAAGAAACCCGACCGGCGCAAGATCACCCTTGCCGCATTCTGTACGGCAGCGGCCTTTGCCATCTTCCAGGTGAGCTTACCGATCTTCGGGGGAGTCCATCTCAACCTGACACCGCTCATCGGTATTCTCGCCGGCCCGGCAGCGGGTTCGCTCGTGGTACTCATCATCAACATCCTCTCGGCTGCCATCGGTCACGGCGGTTGGGGGCTTATTGGCGCAAATACGCTGGTCAACATTGTTGAAGTGTTCGTGGGATACTCCTGCTTTCGTCTGCTGAAAACCACGATTCCCGATCTCTTCCCGCGGGCGGGTATCGCGACGATAGCCGGGCTGTTCTGCGGCAATATCGCGATGATCCTTATCATCATCATATCCGGTGTGCAGGGCGTGAACCAGAGCACCGGTCAGATCCTGACGGGGCTCTCATTGCTTGCTGCGGTAAATATGGGAGTCGCAGTGGTCGAAGCCTTCATCACCGGTCTCATTGTTGCCTATATCGGCAAAGTCCGGCCGGATCTTCTCGGAGATGAGCTTTTATGATGACACTGGGGGAAAAGAAAGGGCTGGTCATCTTTATAGGAATTCTGCTTCTGGTAATTGGGGTGTCGCTTGCTGCATACGGGACAACCGGGGATATGAGCATTGAAGAGCGGTTCTCCCATGCCGTGGGTCTTGAAAGCGGGGGAGAAGAAGGAGGCGGTGGATGGTTTGGGCTTGCGCTCGAAGGCAGTCCCCTGCTGTACGCAGTTGTGCTGGGCGTCCTTGTGGTTGCCTGTTACGCGGTATACCGCCACTTCAGCGTGTAGCGGTGCTGTTATGAGAACAGTGAACGGACACCGGATTTGAGCAGGGGCGCCAGTATCCTGAACAGTGCCGGTTTTTTG
>JAPKXV010000202.1 GCA_026394635.1 Methanoregula sp.
ATATGGGAGTCGCAGTGGTCGAAGCCTTCATCACCGGTCTCATTGTTGCCTATATCGGCAAAGTCCGGCCGGATCTTCTGGGAGATGAGCTTTTATGATGACCTCGGGGGAAAAGAAAGGGCTGATCATCTTTATAGGAATTCTGCTTCTGGTAATTGTGGTGTCGCTTGCTGCATACGGGACAACCGGGGATATGGGCATTGAAGAGCGGTTCACCCATGCCGTGGGTCTTGAAAGCGGGGGAGAAGAGGGAGGCGGTGGATGGTTTGGGCTTGCGCTCGAAGGCAGTCCCCTGCTGTACGCAGTTGTGCTGGGCGTCCTTGTGGTTGCCTGTTACGCGGTATACCGCCACTTCAGCGTGTAACGATGCTGTTACGAGAACAGTGAACGGACACCGGATTTGAGCAGGGGCGCCAGTATCCTGAGCAGTGCCGGTTTTTTGAGAATCTGGCGAACCAGCATTCCCGGGCGGTCCATATCGCCGTACTGCACGATAGCCGAAAGGATCTCCGGGTCGTTCAGCGCCCGGATAATACTATCGATGTCCTGCAACGATAATCTCTGCCGCATCTCAAAGAACCGGAATCCCAGTTCAAGTTCACGCCCGATATCCGCCTTCCACCGCTGCTCGTAACCGGCAAGCACCGGATCATCAAACCTGCCCTGCTCGCAGGCAGCTGCCGCCATTGCCGCCGCGTGCCGTGCAGACCGGATGCCGGTATACACTCCCCCACCCGAGGTGGGCTTTGCAAATCCTGCCGCATCACCCACAAATAACGTGCGGTGCCCGTATGTCCGGGGCATCAGACCGAGCGGGAGAGTACCGGTCACAAGGTGGGTAGAGTTTGAACCGAATTTTTTCACAAATGCGGCGAACCGTTCCGGCCCTTTGGTCTTTGCACAGAGTCCGACGCGCACCCGGTTCTTTCCAGAGGGAATTGCCCAGCCAAAAAAATCAGGTGATGCATCCGGATAGATCTGTACAAACCGTGGATCACATTCGTACGGCAGGTCTGCCTGGATACCGGCAAGGTAGACCTTTGAACGTTCCATCCCAAGAAGGCGGGCGATCGTGCTGCGGGGACCATCTGCTGCGATCAGGAGTTTTGCTGAAATTTCCTCATGGCCGTTGATCCCCCGGGTGAGCACGGTAGTCCCCCGCACACCATACACGCCGGTCTTCAGACGGAACCGGGCGCCACAATCCGCTGCCAGCTCCGCCATCTCCCGGTCGAGCATGCCCCGGTCGACGACCACTGCCTTTGTTTTTTGTGCATCAACGAGCAGTTCACTACCAGGACCGGACACGACCCGTACCCCGCTCACCGTATTGAGCACGGAACGCTGCGATACCCGGCACTCGTCAAACGCAGCATTCGAGAGCAGTCCGGCGCATTGCACCGGGTACCCGATCGTGCCGTGCTCTTCGATGCAGAGAGTATCAAGCCCGCTTTTTGCGCAAATCCGCGCAGCAGCGCTGCCCGCAGGACCTGCTCCGACAACAATCACATCGTACATGAGATAGAGGACTCGTGGAAACGAAATTGATCAACTGCCTTTATGGGGGTTGTGATGCACCGCAGTATCAGCACCCTCTTAAAAAGAGAGATGAATTGCACCTCACCGTGGAACGTCGGGATCCCTGATGGCATGCTGCATTTTTCCTGTGATGATCATCTCACCAATCACGAGGGAAAAGACGCCAAATACAAAGGCAAACGTGCCAAACGTCGTCATCAGGTAGTTTTCCCGCAATAATGGTATAAAATAAAAAAGGGCCAGAAGGAGCACAATAAAGGTACCTAACATACCCCCGAAAAGATAATAATAATACCGGCTTCCCGTGATGCAGCGTTCGAGATCAAATATGCCCGTGACAAGCGCCCATCCTGCGATGAGGATGGCAAACGAAAACGCGATCACCTCGGGGAATACGACGGATAAAAGACCGAGCGCGAGGATAAAGAGCGAGATCCAGAACCAGGGCGAGGAGTCCTTGGGGTGAGACGTAACCGCGAAAAGGAACGCGATGATGCCCGCTGCTATAATGAACAGGCCAAAGATGGTAAAGAGCGTCCCCAGCGTAAAACCCGGTATTGCAACCGCTATGATCCCGAAAATAATTCCAATGATCCCTTTAAGGATAAACATCTGCCCGCGGTACATACGATCACATCAATCAGATGTTGGCAGGCAGAACAATATAATGATCGGTGCATCGCCATTTATTGTTCTTCCTGCGTGATCGGGACAGGGCAGGATTAACCATCATTATGAACATGTATGCCATCTCACCATGACACTAC
>JAPKXV010000014.1 GCA_026394635.1 Methanoregula sp.
TGGCACTCGCAGGGATTCAGCTCTTCGTTCATCCCTTCATTGTCCGGAGTAAAACCCGATGCCCTCCATGAGTGACAACCGGTGCGAAGGAAGATCCCCCGACGGGGATATTGATGAGATTGCCCTTGACCGGAAGGTCTGGTGGCACATAATCCCGTTCGTGGTTGTCCTGCTCGTGATCTGTATCCTCGACCGGGTCAATATCGGCTACGCAGCGCTTACCATGAACGCGGATCTCGGCATCGATCCCGCCTTCTTCGGGTTTCTCTCCGGGATATTTTTTATCAGTTATGTCATCTTCGAGGTGCCAAGCAACCAGTTTCTCGTTAGGACCGGGGCACGGATCTGGCTCTTCCGGATCATGGTCAGCTGGGGGATCATCACGATCCTCATCGCGTTTGTCCAGACGCCGGTCGAGCTCGCGATCCTCCGCTTCCTCTTAGGGGCCGCGGAAGCAGGGTTCACGCCCGGCATCATGCTGTACCTCACCTTCTGGTTCCGGAAGAACCGGATCTCGCAGGCGCTCTCCGTCTTCTTTGTCGCCATTCCCCTTGCGATGGTGATCGCATCACCGGTATCCGCTTTCATCCTCTCTCACGCCGCATGGGCTGGTCTTGCATCCTGGCGCTGGCTTTTTGTGCTCGAAGGCATCCCGGCGATCATCTTCGGCTTCGGTATTGCGATCCTGGTGTACCTCCAGAACTCCCCCAAAGATGCAGCCTGGCTTCGCGGGCCCGAACGTGCATGGCTCACGTCCCGGCTCGACGAGGCCCGGGTGCAGAAGGAGACCCCGCGTGCCATCCCGTTCCGGCAACTCATCGCGACACCCGGGATCCTGCTGTTATGTCTGACCAGTTTTCTCGTCGGGCTTTTCCTCACGAGCCTGCTCTTCTGGATCCCCCAGATCGTGAATACATCCGGACTCTCCCGGTCGATCACGGATACGGGCATCCTCGTGATGATCCCATATGTCCTTTCCGTCGTGGTGATGTACGTCTGGGCGCGACGCTCCGACCGGCTCTCCGAGCGCCGGTGGCACGTGGCAGTTCCCCTGACTGTGGCAGCGATCTTTTTGATCCTGTTATCCGTTCCCCACAATACCCTCACCGGTTTTATTCTCCTGTCGGGTGCGATCGCGGCATCGTATGCCGCATATGCTCCGTTCTTTGTCCTTGTCATGGATACGCTGTCGCCCGGCCTCCGGGCTTCCGGTGTGGCCATGGTCAACGCCATCGCGTCGGTCGGTTCCTTTGCCGGGCCGTTGCTCCTTGGCCTTGCCGGGGGAAATATTGGCAGCCCGGGTACAATTGTGTTGTTTCTTATCCTCGGGATTGCCATCATCGCGTGTGCAGTCCTGCTCGTCCGGAACGATCCGGGTGCGTCGGTGAGCGGGGAATAGGAGTCCTAAAAAAAGGTCTTCCGGACCTGGTGGCGATTCACCCGTCAGTAATACTTACGTGCAGATACTGAGCTTTGCCTCACAGGCGGGAGCACAGGAATCTCCACCACCGCCAATCTTGCAGAACATGATGCATACATAATACGCAGGCAGGTTCCATATCGGGAAATGACATTCTTTGTAAATTCCATGGGTGCTGCCGGTTTGCCCGATGACACGGGTTAATCCGCTGTCCCCGTGGGGTGACTCAGCCATCGCCGGTTTTCCCGGCGCAGCAATGCCTGCCTGTTCTGCCGCAATATACCCGGCCCCGGTGGCCGTGCCCACAATGGCCAGCAGGAGCATACAAAAGATGAGTTTTTTCAGTGCGTCAGCCATTTTTTAATTCCTCCGCGGAATGGTTCTTTTTCACAGGGATAAGAACGGCGTTGAATGAAATTTTTTTCACTAATCGCCGTATTTATCATTCATTGGGGTGAGGTAGAATTATGATAACCAAACCTTCCGGACTCAAGCCAATCGATCCGTCTTCATACCTGACCAGTCAGTCTGAACTCACGACCGGCAATCCGTCGGTAATGATGAAGACCTGCCCGTCAATCCTGTGCCAGCTGTGCGAGTATGGNTGAATGTAAGAGCCGGTACATTCAGGTTTCAAAACCTGCCCTTTTTTACCCTCTTTCATTAAGAGGAGGAGAGACAATTAATTACCATATAATTTTTACCCAGAAGGGGCTTCCATACTTTTTCAATGGGGATATATTCAATGAATATCTTTCCTCTCTGGTCAAATCTTCTGAATGCCAGCCCATCATTGAACCGTTCTTTCAACCAGTCTTTTTTTGTCTGGGCTCTTGTCTGATTTTGCTTGTCATTCCCGATGGCACAACAAATATGCTCCCGATCGATGTTGTTTTTATCAATGGTGATTATTTTCATATTGAACGCTGTCTGTTAAAATTGAAAAAGGGAATTTAATAATTCTTCTCATTTCTCTCAAGATCCTTTCACTCCGGTTGGAGTACTAATCCAACGGGTAAATAAATCTTCGACTCAGCGTTCTTCGTTAACGAATTCTCATAATAAGAATCCAGACTTTTTTAATACTGGCCCAATGTTCCGGCGTCTGAAAGCCCTGGAAACCGAAACGCCGGAACCGCTCATTCTGGGATATGCACTGCGGACCGAATGGACCCGGGATAACCAGATCCAGATGATGTTGCGCATCCGCTCATGGATAAAATTTCATTAGAACAGATACTGTGTAAGAATGACGGTGATAGCAGCTTGGTATGGTTCCCGGCGACTCGCATACCTCAGTACAACATGATACGTGAGTTGGCTTAACTTCTGGGTTCGGCAATCGACCAAGCGTTTCCCAATTACTATGGCCACCATTACGACATGTTTTGTGTTCGTTATTTGAACTATCATTCAGGTTTCGAACCTGAGGGTATCGCTGATACGACAAAATGACACACTTTTTTTTTATCGCTTTCGCTCTTAATAAAAATTCTCGTAAAACAGATACCGTGTAAAAGGAAAGGTGATAGCAGCTTGGCATGCTTCCCGGGGACTCGCGTACCTCAGTACAACATGCTAC
>JAPKXV010000056.1 GCA_026394635.1 Methanoregula sp.
ACTTTAATAATAAAAATTGCTTAATGAATAATTATTGACGAATCTGCTATGGGGAAACGCAGACGCCCGGTCATGTTCACTCGTCCTCACTCTGCGCTGATGCGCTCCGTTCCGGCTCGCTTCACATCACCGTGCTGCTTTTGTTTTCGGTGTACCGGGGGGATGATGACGCCCTCATCTTGTCACTCCGCAGCGGCTCCGTTCCAGCGATGACGGCTGCTCTCGCACGCTCGTCACGCCATGCTTCGCATCGCGTTCCTCACTGTTGATGAGACGTGCAGGAATTGCGGAGTATTGTTGAGTGCCTAATCTCGTAGGAGTTCTTGGGTTCGAATCCCATCCCTCGCATTTTTCCCTCAGGGTCAAATCTCTTCTGAATCTGATTCGGGTTTTCTGAGAACATTTAAGAATACTCCTGCGACTGAAAATAATGTGACATGCGATCAGAGTACCCGCCCATTAACACAACCGGCAGCTGGTTTTCATCACATATCAAAGCCGAGTATGCTGCTAACTCAATCAGATGGGCACTGGCGCGGGGTACCATCAATGACGATGATCGTAACTCTTATCGAACAGTATGTTGCTTGGGTTAGTGTAACCAGCAACATCAGTGCTTCACGGAAACCTGACTCTGCAACAACCTCTGTTATAACCCTTAATTGGAAGCAGACGATACCGCAGTCTTGACGTCACGTACGACTGCAAGACTCAAGTACTGCCTGCCTGAGTGAATCATCAGCCCCAGTCTAACAAACCGATTCAGGATCCTCGTGACCTCATATTCAGTCACGTGAGTATGATCCACCAGCTCGCGAACAGTTTTCGCAGCATCGCATTGCAGATACACTTCCGCAGCGAGTCCATCAAACACATATTCTTCCTTTTTGCCGGTCGTGCGTATGTCCACGATACGAACGGATTGCATGGCGGGAAAGACATCTAGCATCGCATCGCTGCGGGACTGCCATTTTTTCAGGGCAGCACCGAGACCACGCGTATAGTTTACCGAGTCGTCAGGGTATTCTGCTTCAAAATAGACGGCAAGATCGTTCAGGTCCGGTTCGGCAAGGGAATGATAGATATACCGGTACGCCCGCGCGGGGGTCAGGCGGGTAATCCCGTATGCGCCCGGATCTGCCCGGTACCGGCTGAAACGATTGAAACGGATGTGTCCAAACGCGGTTGGCGGATCCAGATGCACGATCTTTGGCATAAGCTGCTGCATTGCAGCATATTCTGCCGGGTCTTCTCCAGGAAACCCCCAGAGCAGGTTCCATAAGACCAAAATGCCGGATTCTTTTCCCCATTTCAGGATCTGGATATTATGTACAAGGGTTGTCCCCTTGCATATCAACCGGAGAATACTGTCGCTCAAGGATTCAATGCCGGGCTGCATCTTTGTAACCCCTGCATGAGCCAGGAGCAGGATCTGTTCACGGGTGAGGCTTGCTTTCACCTCCCAGAACAATGAGAAATCGTGCTGGTGTGCAAGTTTCGGTAGTACGGTTCGGAAATAGTGATGTGCCAGTATATTGTCCACAATACTGAGATTCCTTCCGTAATTTACGGATAAATAGTGCAGTTCATCCAGGACGCGGTCAGATGATTTGCACCGGAAGAACAGATCCGTACTGTTTAAACCACAGAAAGTACACGGGGATTTTTCCCCCCACCAGCATCCCCGTGAGGTCTCCATCAGAATATTTGTGGTAAAACCGGGGGGCTTTTCTACACGCTTCAACTGCTCAAAATAATCCGAGTAATCGGGATAGGGGAGAGCGTCCAGATCATCCACCCGGGCGGTTTCGCACACGGATAGAGCGTGTGGTCCTCCTGTGGCGGGGTAGCACCATGCAGAGAAGCGTGCACCAGCGCCGGAACGGCTGTGTCTCCTTCGCCGGTACAAACATAATCGATGAAGGGGAAACAACGGCATAAGACATCGCCCATTGCCCCAAAACAGTTGGAGCCGCCAAAGATGATGCGTACATCCGGAAACCGAGATTTGATGCGCTTTGCGAGAGCAAGTGATGCGCAATGCTGTTCAAACGATGAGCTGAACCCTACCCAGTCATACTGCGACCAGTCTACGTTATCCACGCAGGCATCCAGAAACGCCGGTCAACCTCTGGTGGAAACGTATCTTTGTTTTCTCCCCAGAGGACCTCGTGTAAATATGCATAATCTGCATGTGCGTTTTCACCCGTAAGCGACGGGGCAAAAAGCCATTCCCCGACCAGGAGACTCGGTGGCATGTTGTTCGCAATCAAATCGCAGAGCTGCACCCCCAGCTCGTGAGCGAGCCTGATGTTGAAATAGTGAATGTCACAGGCAATACCCTGTCGTCCCAAGGCACTCTTGAGCAATGAGATGCCAAGGGCAGGCTTGTCAATTGCACCAAACGGTGCATACACAAATGCCACCCTGGGTTTGTTAAAAGACATTATAATCTCGTTCTGATAGACTCCGGCAAGGGATTAAAAAATATTCGCCAAAGCCGTTCCGGTCCAATGTTATTGTCCGATCGTCTGAAACATCATTTGGGCATTCAGACGTTCCGGGAAATTGCTCTTCCCATACTGAAGCGGGTCTTTTTGCCCTTTTACG
>JAPKXV010000419.1 GCA_026394635.1 Methanoregula sp.
AGCAGGGTAGATATTCCACGTACCGTGTCATGGTCTATGAAGGAGATCGTGCCATCGCGGAATTTGATGGCGTGGCGATCAGGATATCCTCCTGATGAATAACGCATGCTGGTAACCACACACTCTGCTGTTTTTAGGCTCTGGGGAAATCCCTGATCTCACATCATTACCCGAGATCCATGATGAACTGGTTTTTTTACGGATATCGCAAGGAGGGCTGTTGCAGGGTTGTCCATTCCTGCGGGGAACGGCAAACGCCCCCGGGAACGTGATGAAAAACGATGATTTCTCCAGAGCCGTTTAAAAATAAACCAGCAAAATCATATCCTAGAACCAGTCAGTATAACATGAGGTACCTATGGTAATCATGAAAATCCGCGGTGGCGATCTTGACCTTGTGGAATACGAGTTCAAGACATTTCAACCGGGAACGATCATCAAGACCCTTGGATACGAGAAAAAGAAGTATACATTCAAACCCTGCAAAGGGACCATAACCGTCGTGGCTCCGGCACGTATCCACCTGACCGTGCTTGACATGAACCGGTTTGCGCCGGATCATCCGGGAGGCGGCGGTATCGGGTTTGCAATCCAGTGTTATTGCACAGCAGAAGTTGAATGTACCAAAACCGGCCTTGAGATCGATTATAACCGGGAACCGATCATCCGCAATTTTGTAGAAGTCTTTAAGAGATCAACGGGATACCGGGGTGGGTTCCGGATACGGGCGACCGATCACCAGCACAAACATGTAGGTCTCGGGTCTACAAGCACGGTGATGATCGCGGTCGCCACAGCGCTCAATGAAGCGGTTGGCTCTCCGCTCTCCAACAACCAGTTGCGCACCCTGATCGGTCATAACTATGTTGAAGAGACTGCCGATGGATCCATCGCGTTCGGGTTTGAGACGGGTGTTGGTCCCGCGGTAAGCACCCATGGCGGCATGGCGGTAATGGGCGATGAGCTGGTGCTAGCCTACCACCACCCGTTTGCTGAGGGCAAGCACGTGCACATCGTGATCCCGCCCACGGATATTTCATCCGCAGGCACCAAGGAATTTGACCTGCTCATGAACAAAGCCCGGACACTGTATTACCGGGACCGCGAGCTGAAGGCATATATGTTCCTCATGGACCTCATCCCGGCGCTGGAACGCGAAGACCTGCAAAAGATTGGCGATATCGTCTGGGAGATCGAGTTCCGGGGGTCAAAACGGGCAGAGGTCGAGCACCACAGTTACGGGATTTATCACTACATGAGCCTGCTGCGTGAAGCAGGCCTCGAATTTGTGGGTATGAGTTCCGTGGGGCCGTCTATTGCCGTCGTCACAATAAAAGATCGCAAGGCTCTTGAGAAACTGATAAAACCTATGGGGCTTACGGTTGCCATCAGCACAAAAGTGGATAATCGCGGCCTCATCATCACCCATAAAATAGGAAAATAATCTTTTTTGTGTGCCCGTTTTGGATTTTTTTAATAGGGTAATTTTTTCCTTATTCACATTCCGGAGGGGGGTTCCGGTATGCGGAGATGAGCCCGGCGATGATGACGATAATGGTTGCTGCCGTAACAAGGATTACAAGGTAAATTAAGAGGTTGAGGTTTTGCTTGACAATGGTCAGGGTGCCGAAAAAATATCCTGCGAGCACAACACCCACTGACCATGTGATGCCGCCGATCACGTTATAGAGGAGGAACCTGCGGTAATCCATCGAACCAACCCCCGCGAGGAATGGTGCGAACGTCCGTACTATCGGCACAAACCGGGCGACAAAGATCGTCATCCCGCCGTACTGCTCGTAAAAACCATAGGTGCGGTCGATATACTCCTTTTTCAAAATATTCGGGAACCTGCACTGGAGGACTTTTAACCCGACAAAATTGCCAATCCAGTAGTTCACGGTATCACCGAGAACCGCTCCGAGAATGAATGCGACAAGCAGCCACTGGATCTCCAGAAGCCCGCTTGCGACACATGCACCGGCAACAAAGAGCAGGGAATCACCGGGAAGGAAAGGCGTAATCACGAATCCCGTTTCAAAAAAGATGATCAAAAAAAGGATAAAATAGGTCCACATCCCGTACTGCTGGATCACCGGTGACAGGTTCTGGTCAATGTGAATAAAAAATTCAATAAAGGTGGGCAGCATGTCTTCCTTTAGGTTGGAAGGATTTCTATTTGAACGTGAGTATAAGATGCACGTTGTGTGTCGGGTTGGAACAAATGAACATGCTTCGAGATCCTTTTTTTTGGTCAAACTTCAACAATTTATGGTTAGCCGTGACGAACTATTTAATAAAATCCGGTACCATCTGACGGGTAAATGTATTTAAAATAGCGACAATCTTCTTAATTTTATTAGGATTTGGAAAATACCGCAACAATTTCAGCACGTATAAGGTCCCTGCCCCGCACACGCATCTTCCAGTACCGGGTACTGATGGATTCTTTCCTGAGTCCACCAAAGAGTGCCTCAACCTCAGGTACAGTAAAGTAATGGGTGATAATGCCGGTACCCCTGCGGTACGTGTTCTCCTCCACTTCTCTTCCGGTTCCGTTGCGCATATCATCAGTCGAGAACTCCAAAAAAAACAGGCGCCCACACGGTTGCAGGACGCGTGCAGATTCGGACGCAATGGCCATCCGCCCCTCTTTGTTCAGGTGACCGATAACATGACGGGCAACAACACCACCAAAAGCATCATCAGCAAAAGGAAGCCGGCGTCCATCGGCTACCAGAGCATCGCCGGAATCATACGATACCAGGAACTGCCGGCTCATCGCCACCGCCTCTTTTGAAAAATCGATTGCCGTGATATCACGGGAGTGGTTTACGAGTGCTTCAAGCGTCTTTCCATTCCCGCATCCGATATCAAGGACACGTGTCCCTGCAGGTATACCGGGCAGGAGTACCGGAGCTCCACCCCATAAGCGTCCGCGAGTCCGGTAGTCCTGCTCCCATGCAGTCTGGAGATCCGTCATCTGCTATCCTGCTGAATGAAAAGTATCTGGCATGTGATCCCTTGAATTCTCTTGTTATTTTAGGCAGAAGGTAGATTTTCATCAAAATATTTAGGAGCTATTCGTTCCTTCCTGGAGAACTGCGGTGTAAATTTTAACGCCTCTTTGTCAAAGTCTGTGGGTAATCTGGAGGATTAATTTAGCTCTCACTTGCAGTCATCCGAACCGCCTTGCCCAAGTGCGACCCAACGAGGCGTCGCACCGACCCCCATCTGGGGGGTTTCCTCACAATGCAGGTGTTTGGGGGCAACAGCCCTCATAAGATTGTAGGACGGGGACCAGATTTACCCACACAAAATGACGATGAGCCATTTTAATAGAGAGATCAGGAAAGCAGAGTAACAATAATCCACATCGGAATTTCAACGAGCTGCAAAAGTGCTGCTATGGGGATTCGAACCCCAGTCGCGGGCGTGAAAGGCCCGCATGATTGGCCGGACTACACTATAGCAGCAGACGTTTTATCTAATTGCATTGCACCGAATAAAAAGATTTGGGAGATTCTTGCTTAACCCACCACTGCTGACCATGTTGCATGACAAAACTCCACGTCATGAAACAAGTGGGTTCAGCATAATTTGAGAAGGATAGGGGGAAACTCTGGTCTTCAATCAAAAAAATTTATTTTTTATAGATGGGGGTGCCTTCATTTTCGGTGACGATTTTGAACGCTGCCATCAGCTGCCGGGTGACCGGCCCGGGTTTGCCGGTACCGATTACACGCCCGTCAACCCACGTGATAGGTGCGACCTCTGCAGCTGTCCCCGTGCAGATCATCTCGTCCGCGGAATAGAGATCAAAGTACCCCATGTTCTGCTCCCGAACCGTGATTCCCAGCGATCGGGCAAGCTCAAGGAGCACCATGCGGGTGATCCCACGCAGGTTGTTGAGTGTTGGTGGCGTGATGATCTCGCCATTTTTGACTACATACAGGTTGTCCCCTGAGCCTTCCGAGACGTACCCGTTGGTATCAAAGAAGATCGCCTCATCGCCACCCTTGTAGTTCGCCTCGATCTTTGCAAGGATGTTATTGAGGTAATTGAGGCTCTTTACATTCGGGGGAAGCGCTTCTGCCGGGTTCCGCCGGACAGAGACGGTGATCGCCCGAAGCCCCTTGTCATACAGGTCGCCGTACATCGCACCCCAGCTGGTCGCGATGACGATCACCGAGGGTTTCGGGCACTTGCGGGGATCGAGCCCGAGGTCCCCGACACCCCTGCTGATGACCGGGCGGATGTAAGCGTTGTCCAGCTTGTTCTTCCGCAGCAGCTCGCAGATGACCTCCGCAAGCTCATCCTTTGAAAGCGGGGGGTGCAGGTCGATCGTCTTTGCCGAATCATAGAGCCGGTCAAGATGTTCCTTTAACCGGAACACCCGGCCGTTGTAAGCGCGGATGCCCTCGAACACCCCGTCACCGTACAGGAACCCATGGTCAAACACCGAGATCTTTGCCTGATCTTCGGGGAGGTACTTCCCATCGATGTATAGTATCATAGATTACAAGTGGGGTGTTTGTTGTTTTGTAGTTTTCTTTGACAGAGCAGACCCGGAAAAAAAAGTAGGATAAGGTACTATTCCTGCCCCAAAGAGCGTCTTGATCGCGCTGATTCTACCGAACACCCAAGAAAAAATGGGGGCTGGAATAACACTTTACCTAAAAGTAAACGAAATCCTCAAAGGGAAAAACAGATGGATCCGGTGATGATGTTTTCAGGATGGTATTTGAAAAGATTCAGACCGGGATCCTGATTGTAGATCCAGAGACTCATATGATCATGGATGCAAACCCGATTGCTGAATCCATGATAGGTCTTCCAAAGGGGAAACTGGTGGGCCATGTGTGTCATGATTTTGTCTGTCCGGCACATTGCGGGCAGTGTCCAATCACCGATCTTCACAAGTCCATCGAGAACACGGAACGCCTCCTCATCAATGCAAAGGGGGAGAAGGTACCGATTTTAAAGACGGTTGCCAAAGCCTCGATGAATGGGAAGGATTACCTTGTCGAGAGCTTTATTGATATCAGGGACCAGAAACGAGCCGAAGACCGGAAAATTGCCCTTATCGCCTATATGGGTGAATCCGTGATGCGGGTGAACAAACCCCTCGAAATAACAAAGAACAATCTCCAGGACATTGCAGCACACGTGACATCCGGGGAATATGATGCTGAGGATATCCGGATGCAGATCCAGATCCAGGCAAACAATATTGATAAGATGTCCGGAAATCTCAGGGAACTTTTAGAGAAAGTTTCAAAGGAACAGGAAGAGATACCCGAAGAATTCAGACAATTTTTTACCGGGAAGTGAAATTGTGGCTGATGCCGTCAAGATCGATATACAGGATGGAAGCCTGCTCTACCTGATGCTCGCACCGCCGGAGATGGTGAATGCCATGAACATCTCGGTCATAAAAAATATTATCACCAGAGGTGGTACTCCCCTTATCATCACGGTGAACCAGCCTTACAAAATCCTTGCCAAGACCTATTCAAAAGAGGGCATAGATCCCGAAAATTTTTTTGTCATTGATGCCGTGACCCAGTATTCAGGGGGCGTATGTGAACCAACTCCCCGGGTAAAATTTGTCAACAACCCTGCAAACCTGACCGATCTCGGGATAGCAATCACTGAGTTGCTCAAACAGATCCCCGGTGAAAAAAAGTGCATCATGTTTGATTCGGTAAGTATGCTCCTCATCCACATTCCCACCGCCACAGCATCGAAGTTTCTTCATTTTGTCGTAAACAAACTCAAGCTCTCTGATGTTTCCGGGATCTTTCTCTGCGTTGAAAAAGGTCTGGACCCGGTGATCCTCTCCCAGATGTCGGTATTTGTGGATAAAATTGTGGATTTTGAGAAAGAAGGAAAGCAGGTAACATCATAACGAACAACAAAGCGGCAAATTTACCCTGAGTTTTCGGCACTGTTGAAATGCTTAGAAAATATTTTTCTTATCGCTCTTGGAGGCTTCGGCATTTACCTTCGCCCCCGCTGCTGCCGCATCCCCCAAGATGCGATAGTCTTTGGAAAAAGTTGAGAAACTGGATACTTAAAATAAGGTTTTCAACAGAACCGACTTTTCTTAAACCGTAACCTGAAGGATATCATCCGGATAATCGGCCAAAAAGAGATTTTTTCATCCGGGTTTTAGTTCTTTTTCCGGCAGTTTTCAATAAAATGCTGTATCATTCCCCTGCTTGCCAATGGGTGAAGATGCGTATAA
>JAPKXV010000050.1 GCA_026394635.1 Methanoregula sp.
TAACAGCTGGCAGACCTCAAATCCGTCCATGACCGGCATAACGATATCAAGGAGGATTACATCGGGGTCGTGTTCACGCGCGAGCTCGATGCCTTTCTTGCCATTGTGCGCCGTAAATACATGGGCGTCCGGCAAAGCGTCGGTGATAAAAGCTTTTAGTGTCACCAGGTTGTCGCTATTGTCGTCAATGGCAACGATGACCGGGCTGTTACGCCCCATACAGAGCCCTCCTGATCGTCTCTTCGAGCAGGTTCCCGTCTACGGGCTTTGAGAGATAGCCATCGAAGCCGCGTGACAGGATATCCTCCCGGTCGCCTTTCATCGCCCGTGCGGTCAGGGCAACGACCGGGATGTGCCGGATTGCCGGGTCTTTTCTGATTTCCGCAAAGACCGCAAACCCGTCCATGACCGGTAGCGAGATGTCAAGCAGGATCAGGTCGGGCTTCTCTTTTTGTGCCAGAAGAAGACCGGTCTTGCCGTCAGTCGCACTGATAGTCGTGTACCGTTCCCGGAGCATGGCTCGTGCCGTCATCAGGTTATCCGGGTTGTCTTCAACGATGAGGATGACCGGTCTCTCCCGCACCGGGTGCCGGCTGGGTTGTGCCGGTTCTGAAACAGCGTGTACCAAAGATCCTGATACCATCCCCCCTACCGCCGAGAGGAGGCTTGTCCTGCTGATATCTCCTTTCTGGATGAGCTGGTAGATGTGGTTTCCTTTCAAAAACGCCAGTTCATCCTTTGTGATGTGCTTCGCTGTCAGGATAAGCACCGGAAGTTGGGCGGTCTTCTCGTCACTGCGGATCATCTTAAGAACGGTAAACCCGTCTACTTCCGGCATCATCAGGTCGAGGATAACGGCGTCCGGCAGTTCTTTTTTGATCTCGTCAAGTGCCTCCTTCCCGTTTCGTGCCACCCTGATACGGTATCCCTCGGGTACGAGCAGATCTTTAATCTGGATGACTGCCGGTTCGCTGTCCTCCACGACGAGAATGGTTTTTCCTTTACCCGAGTACTGCGTGAGAGGGTATGCGGTCGCCGGGTGCACAGCGGAATCTCCACCGGCTGCTGCCGGGGAGCCGGGCAGGGGAAGCGAGATGGCGAGCGGGAGCCTGAAGGTGAAGGTCGACCCTTTTCCAACAACACTCGCAACGCCGATACTCCCGGAGAGCAGGTTCGCGTATTTCTGTGCGATAGCAAGCCCGAGACCAGTCCCGCCATACTTCCGGGCGATACTCTCGTCTGCCTGCCGGAATTCGTCGAAGATGATCCTGAGATGTTCTTCTGAAATGCCGATGCCGGTGTCAGTGACCGATATCTGCATCTCGTCGCCTGCAACAGCAGCCGTAATTTTCACGCTTCCGACTTCTGTGAACTTGACTGCGTTTGCGACGATATTCTCCAAAATGTGCTGGCACTTGGCAAAGTCGCTCGTGATGAGGGGGAGGTCGGGGCTTACTGTGTTGGAGAGTGTGATCCCTTTCTCCTGTGCCTGTGGTTCGACGGTGGAAAGAACTGTCGCGGCAAGTTCCCGCACCGGAAATGTCCGGAGGCTTATCTCTTCCCGCCCGGACTCGATACGGGCGATGTCCAATATATCGTTAATCAGCGTGAGCAGGTGCCTGCCGTTTCGCTGGATCACGTCGAGGTAACTGTACTCTTCCTCCGGAATGGTGCCGTGGAGCCGGCGGTTCAGGACACCGGAGAGGGCGATCACCGAGTTTAAGGGCGTCCGGAGCTCGTGGCTCATGTTCGATAAAAAGACGGTCTTTAACCGGTTGGCTTCGTCCAGCTGCTTCTTCTGCTGGTCCAGTTCGATGTTCTGTTCCCGCAGTTCCTCTGCCTGGAGCACCAGTTCGCGGGACTTCTCCGTCAGCTCGCTGTTCTGGTGTTCGAGTGTACCGGAAAACTCCTGTATTTTCCGGTACGCCAGCACCCCGTTGAACCGGGCGATGAGGGTAGTCCAGATGTCATTGACGAGGCGGATTTCGGGTGCGGAATAGGGGCGGATGCTGGCAAGCGAGATGATTGCCACGACGTCTTTTCCTGAAGTGACCGGGATGGTAATGATCTCACGCGGTTTGAGATCGCCGCTTACCGTGGAAAAAACAAACTGGGTGTCTGCCGGTATATCCGTGACACGCTGGATCTGCCGTGTCGCGAGTGCTGCACCGAACTCGCCTTCATGCACGACAGCAGAGAATGAGGGGCGGACTGAAGGGGAAAGCCCGATAGATTCAAACAGCACAAACTCGGTCTTCTCCGGGTTCAGGAGATAGACCGCCCCGGATTGCGAGCCGGTATGCATGACCAGCACGTTCAACAGTTCCCGGGTGAACGAATGCAGTTCTTCTTCTCTCAACATGACTTCTGAGATCCGGGCTGCGCTCTCCTTTGTCTGCATCTCTGCCTGTATGGTACCGGCAAGCGTGTTGAACGAGGTAGAAAGCGCCCCGAGTTCATTTTGGGATTCATACCCGCTGCGGGCGTCGAGATTACCCTCCCCGAACTGTTCCGTTTTAGAGGTCAGTTCCCTGAGCGGGTCCCGGATACTTTTTAACAGGACATAACTGACGAGAAGTGCTAAGAGGAGAATGATGCCGAGCAGTAATCCGAGCCGCTGGACCAAATCGACATTATGCTGCTGGGCAGCCTGGTAGAACTCATCTCCCCGGTTGAGGGAGAAGTCGCTTATTGTCTTGATATCACCCATTACCTTGTCGGCTTTAGCGCCGCCAACTCCGGTGAGTTTGGTCCGGTTTGCTGCCTCGGCAGTATTTCCTGCCCGCAGCAGCCGGATGGTCTCGGTGCGGATGGCATTCCACTGGACAAAGTCATTATACGCGGCGTCAATGTCAGATTTGGGACCAAGATACCGGGCATAGAGAATGTCAAACTGCCGGTTGGCATCGACTTCTTTCGTACTGATATCCTGGATGATCTGTTCTCTCTCCTGTTCATTCGCAGCCGTGACCAGGTCCTTCATCCCCCGGTGCATAGTCAGGATGTCAACATCGAGGTCGCCAATAGCTCTTCTGACCTGGAGGGGATGTTCGTACAGTCCTTTTGTCTCCTGCCACATGCATAGTCAGGATGTCAACATCGAGGTCGCCAATAGCTCTTCTGACCTGGAGGGGATGTTCGTACAGTCCTTTTGTCTCCTGCCACAGGGATTCCTCCTGGACATACGCGACTACTCCAAGCAGGATAACGAGGGCAATGATAATGCCCAGACCGATTGCCAGTTGCGTACCGATATTCAGATCTCGCAGTTTCATAGGTCACCTTTGTTTAATTTCTTCCGGTATACCGCAGCCAGCCGGGAAACCGGCTGGAAGATATGTGATCGTTCAACAATCGCCCGTTCCGCTTCCCCGGTTACAAGATACCCGCCGCTGGACATTGAATGGCAGAGTTTATTTACGATGAACTGCTGGATTTCTGGTCTGTAATAAAAGAGCAGGTTGCTGCAGAGGACAAGGTCGAAATCCCCGTAAATGCTTCCCGGGGGACTGGCGGAGTGCTCTTCAAAAAGGTCATAGACAGAGAACTCGATCCGGTCTTTAAGTCGCCGTACAACCGAGTAAGTCCCGTTATGCGAATTAAAGCCGGTGGTGAGATGCTTTTGCCTCACGTTCTGCACCGCTGCCAAATCATAGACGCCGCGACTCGCTGTTGCGAGACATTTCTCTGATATGTCAGTCGCAAATATGCGAAATGAGAGGGATTTTTTGTGTGCGGTGAGGAGTTCATCCAACAGGATGGCAACCGAATAACTCTCCTGCCCGGCGGCGCACCCTGCCGACCAGACCCGGATCTCCGCTGTGCCTGTGCCAGTCTCCTGTTTTTCTGCGATTAGCTTGGGTAGAACCAGTTGTTCTAAGAGGGCAAAGGTAAGCGGATCCCTGAAAAACTCGCTGTAGGTGATATTTAAGGAGCGGGAGAGTTCTTCTGCCTCATCCGCATGTTCCAGCAGGTAATCGCGATAACCGGTAATGGTCGCGATTGCAGTTGCCGCCATTCGTTTTTCGAGCGATTTAGTGAGAAAGGATTCGTCATAGCGGGAGATGTCCTTCCCGTGCGTCCCGCTCATCACCCGGATAATGTGATCCAACTCCCCGCTCATGTGTCAATCCTGTACTTTTCTTCTTCCCCAGATTTTTTCAGCAATGCATTAATCTCTTTTTTTAATTCGATCATGCGTAGTTCCCTGTCAACTGTCAGGTTATTGAACTGTTTGAGTTCTTCCACCGTTTGCTGTATCTGCTCTTCTGCCTGTTTATGTTCGGTGATGTCAACACCCTGTGCAATAGTAGAAACAGAGGTAAGGATATTGGCCGAATTCCACAGCACGGTGCGGATGGTTCCATCAGACGCAAGGATCGGGATCTCGACGGTCTCCCACCGTTCACCGGTAGGGGTCTTTTCGATCAGGGCACATGAAGTGGCACTCGTCTTTTTCGGGAACAGTATGTCCAGCGGTTGTCCGATGACTTCCTGCTCTTTCCTTCCAGTCAGGTTTTCGAACGCATGGTTGAACCGGGTAATCCGGAATTCCGGATCCCATACGATGATAGGCGCATTGGCAAAATCGATCAGATTCTGGAGGTACTCGTTGGTCTCCCGCAGCGCCTCAATCTGCCAGATATCGGTGATGTCACTGAACGCAATACGTACCGTGATCGCCCCACCGCTGCCGGGAATCCGGACCC
>JAPKXV010000448.1 GCA_026394635.1 Methanoregula sp.
AGAAGACAGGGCCTGCCGTTAAGGCTCACGACGGTTGACATCCGCTTCCGGTTACCGTCAAAGAGGTACTGCCGGTTCACCGTTGTTTCTGCCCGGACCTGCAGGTAATCGAGTGAATGCCAGCGGAGCCAGCGGAGCAGGGCACCTTCCGTAGAATTCCCGATGACGATCACCCTGCCGTCACGGTCCTCCAGGTGTGCGGTACTGTTGACCGCTGCGTTGAGCGTGATCCATTCCGCCGGATCCCGCAGGAGATCCGGGGGATGGACGGGATCACCTGCTGAAGATGCGACAACCTCCATCTGGTTTTTTGTGAGCGTGCCGGTCTTGTCCGTGCAGACTGTCGTCGCCGAGCCGATCGTCTCGCAGGCGATCAGCCTTCTTACAAGGCAGTTCGCACGGGTCATCTTTCGCATGGCAAGCGACAGCGAGAGTGTCACGCTCATCGGCAGCCCTTCCGGCACGGCAACGACGATGATCACCACGGCGATCATGATATAGTTCAGGAGGTGGTTTGCGGTGGAAAGGTCAAGACCGGTCACTTCGCCAAGAAGTATGCCGCGGACGATCAGTGCACCCGATATGAGCCCAGCCATGCCGTACCCGAACCTGCTGATGAGGCGTGCAAGCTCCTCCAGTTTGTGTTCGAGCGGTGTCTGTGTGGCATGGTCGATTCCCAGCGACGCGGCAATCACACCCATCTGCGCAGAGTCCCCCACAGCACCCGCGATCATCCGCCCTTTCCCCGCGGTGACAAACGTCCCTTTCAGGACAGGTGCCTGGCCATCTTTCTGCACGGGTTCGCTCTCCCCGGTAAACGAGGAGTCGTCGGTGAACAGGGCGTCGGAGCTGGAGATCCAGCCATCTGCCGGCACGCCGTCACCTGCTTCGAGCAGGATGAGGTCGCCGACAACGATATCCCTTGACGGGATGGCAGCAGGGCGCCCGTCCCGGATCACCTTGACTGCCATATCGTCCCGGTGTGCGTTCAGGACATCGAATTCCCTGCTGCTCCGGTATTCATTGAAAAACGAGATGCCCGTCGCCAGCAGGATCGCAATGATGATCCCGGTGGTCTCTAATAAACCGCTCCCCTTCAATAGTGCGACAAGGGCTGATACGACGACCGCGATGAGGAGGATTTTGATGATCGGGTTATTAAAATTTTTCAGGTATTGTTTCCAGAGCGGTTCCCGCACCGGCGGACTCATTGTATTGGTGCCAAACCTGGTGCGGAATACTGAGACCTGCGATGACTGCAGGCCGGCATCACCCGCCAAGTTCACCAGCTCGTCAGATGCCAGCATTATCCGAGAGTCCCCCGGTGATTAAAAGGTTTGAGATCCGTAGATACACTATGCGGGTTCTTAAAATTATAACCTGTCATAGCTCCATGACCCGGCACATCATTCGGGCATCATGGGGACGCCCCGGGGTTTTTTCCCACCGGGGTATAGGGGAGACATGCAATGCAGTGATCATAGTTCACCCTCTCCCGTGGAGTGCCGGATTACTCTTTCTTCTCCCCACTCTCAACATCCTCGACGGGGGACGGTCGCACAGACCTGAAAACCCCGACAACAATCGATGCGACAGCAAAGAGTGATAGTGCAATGATTGCGTAGATGATTAAATTGAAGTTCTGCTGGACGATCGGGATGCTGCCGAAGAAGTACCCGGCAAGCACGAACGAGACGATCCAGAGTACCCCGCCGATCACGTTGTAGGCAATGAACCAGCGGTAACCCATCTTCCCCACACCTGCCAGGAACGGCGCAAACGTGCGTATGAAGGGGACGAAGCGTGCGATCACGATAGTCAGACCTCCGTAGCGTGTGAAGAACTCCTCGGTCTTCTCCAGATGGTCGCGGCGCACCAGGCTGTATTTCTTCTCCAGCACCTTCATCCCCACTGAATGTCCTATCCAGTAATTCACCGTGTCGCCCAGCACTGCAGCTGCGATGAGGGTGACAACCAGGATCTCGGGGTTGAGGTAGCCGGTACCCGCCAGTGCCCCGGCAACAAAGAGGAGCGAGTCGCCGGGCAGGTATGGCAGGACAACAAGGCCGGTCTCGCAGAATATGATCGCAAACAGGAACAGGTAGGTCCAGAACCCGTACGTTTCGATAATTCCGGGCAGGTACTTGTCGAAGTGGATAATGAGATCGATGATGAAGAAGAATGGATCCATTTCCCCTTATCTGGGATGCGATAATGGATAAATGAATTCCTGCTGAAAGGACATATCGGGAGGCAGGGGTAAGGAGCCTGCAGGTAGTATACGCCATTTTGGCTGGTGGGTCTTGCCGTACTGTAGGGTTTCTTAGGGTGGGCGGGACCGTTTTGTTTGGAGATTTGCCGGTTGTTCACTCTCCGGTCACCATACAGACCACCATCCGCTCCCGTCCCGCATTCACGTCCAGTTCGAGGAGCACGACCTGCTGCCATGTCCCGCACGCGAGCTTCCCGTTTTCCACCGGCAGGGTCAGCGAGGGGCCGACCAGCGCTGCCTTCACGTGAGACCGGCCGTTGCCATCGCCCTATCTTTTGTTGTGGGCATACTCTGCATCATCGGGAGCAAGCACCGCCAGGGCACAGGAGAGATCGGCAAGTACGCCGGGCTCAAACTCGACCGTGGTGAGTGCGGCAGTCGAGTGCCGGGCAAAGAGATGGATGAGCCCGTCCTTTACCCTGCTCTCGCTTACAGCCCTTGTTACCTCCGAAGTGATGTTGATTGTTTCCCCTTCGCGCTGTGATGATACATGGATTGATTTCCGGAACAAACAATTCACCTTCCCGGGATCTCGTTTCCGGAACAAAAATTCATTCCTGTATAAAAATGGGACATCGATCAGCTCTATCATGATACTTGTGTGCAGGACTCTGCGGGTTTGTGGCAGTGCTGGCCCTCCAGATAAAAAGCGG
>JAPKXV010000150.1 GCA_026394635.1 Methanoregula sp.
AGAAATCATGGATTGCGGTGAGATAGACCCCGGCGAGCACATTGCCGATTTCAGCAATTGCCGCGAGGGCATATTTTTTTTCATCGCTTTTCTCATCGTGGGAGACGTTTTTAATGAGAACAGAAACTTTGTCGAAGTCATTTTGTGACAGGATTACATAGAGCGCCCCGGTGATATCGCCGACAAGGTCCATTCTCACACCGATAACCGCGGCAGCTGGACTCCCCGTGAGGGCAGATGCCACTTCCGGGGCAGGCAAAATCCTGACTACAGGCATACGCAGGTCGACCTGGCACTGGAGCACCTGGCTAAGAGCCGTTGCTGCATTGCCGGCACCGATGTTTACCAGTTCCCTCAGAAAATCCAGTTGTTCGTCCGTGATTTTTTGTACTTGTGCTTCCATGGTGATCTCCGTATTTTGTGTTATCGGGTCTTTGTGATACCAGCCGGGAAATTCAGTGGTAGTTTTTCAGTATGACAACCAATTGCCGTCTGTCATATCCTGCCCGTCTCCTGAAGGTTCAGGTGTGGAGTGGCATTCGCAACTTGCGTGTCCATCGTTCATCCGTGCGTGTCCCGTGATAGTCTTATGGTACCGATAATTTGTCCTTTGCCTGCCGCAGGGATTGCGCAATCCGATCCATTGAATCGATATCCGGCACAAGCAGGATGTAGGTAGTAATGGTCAGTTCTGTTACCGTGATGAACTGGTTGAAGACGAGGACGATCTGGGCATTATTGGAACTGTTTTTCCGGAACTGTTCCAATAACAGGGTTTTTAACGAGTCGTTTTTTATTTTCGGGATGGAATGATAGACATTCAGCATGCAGAAATCATGAAGGGAGCCCAGGTACGTACCGGCAAGAATACTGCCGATCTCGGTAACAACAGAAAGATCAAGATCCGTGGTGATCTTTCTTTTGCCCGGGGTCGCTTTTTCCATCAGGGAGATCAGTTTCACCAGGTCTTTATCCGGAACAATAAAGATTATCTTTCCTCGTACCTGCCCGACGAGATTCATGAGTACGGCAGTAACGGTCTGGGGGAACTCCCCAATATGCCGGTACATCGCATCAATATCCGTTTGCCGGTATTTTTTTACAACTGGGATCTTCAATTCGGTTTTGAGCCCCAGCATCTGTTCCAGTGCTGTTGCTGCATTCCCAGCACCGATATTCATCATTTCTTTGATAAAATCCAGTTGTTCTTCAGTGAATTCACCTTTTTCATCTTTCATACATCTCACCACTCTTCTGGTAATTCTCAAACCCTGCAATGCTGGAAATATCCAAAAGGAGGACAACCCTGTCCGTCTCCTGAATTTTCAAGTATGGTAAGGTATTTTTTTCTGTCGCGTGTTCACCATTCATTCGTGCTTTTCCCGTGATGGTCTTATGGCAACGATAATTTGTCCTTTGCCTGCCGTACGGATTGTGCAATTCGTTCCATTGAACCATTATCCGGCACCAGCAGGATATAGGTAGTAATCACCTGGTCTGCTACCGTGATGAGTTGATTGAAGACAAGGACGAGTTTGGCATTTTTGGCATCGTCTTTCGGGAATAGTTCCAATAACAGGGCTTTTAACGGTTCATTTTGTATTTTCGGGATGGAATGATAGATATTCAGCATGCAGAAATCATGAAGGGCGGTCAGGTACGTACCGGCGAGGATATTGCCGATCTCGGCAACGACCGAAAGATCAAGATTTTTCGTGATCTTTTTCCTGCCCGTAGTCGCTGTTTCCACCGAAGAGGTCAGTAGCGCAAGGTTTTTATCCGGAACAACAAAGACAATCTTTCCGGTTACCTGTCCGACAAGGTTCATGCGTACGGCGGTAACTAAATTGGTGGACTCCCCAATATGCTGATACATCACCTGAATATCAATGTGCCGGTAACTTTTTACCACCGGGATCGTCACCTCGGTTTTGAACCCGATCATCTGTTCCAGTGCGGTTCCTGCATTGCCGGCACCGATGTTCATTACCTCGCGAATGTAATCCAGTTGTTCTTCAGCGAATTCGATTTTTTTATCTTTCATAACTCTCCCCGCGCTTCTGGTAATTTTCAAACCCCGCGATGCTGGAAATATCCAAAAGGAGGACAACCCTGCCGTCCCCAAGGATGGTTCC
>JAPKXV010000158.1 GCA_026394635.1 Methanoregula sp.
CACGGATTTTTCTCATGAACATTTTTATATGCAGGATTTAATCCGGGAGCCAGTTCGGGCTTTTGTTATCTGCTCCAGTTCCATACCTTTTTTTCCCCGCTTTGCATAATAATTGACCATGAAGTGGGCTCTGCTTTCAGTCTGGGACAAAACGGGTATCATAGAACTGGCAAAGGAACTCATCGGGTCAGGCTTCAGCATTATGAGTTCCGGGGGTACAGGAAAGGCACTCGCACAAGCCGGCATAAAATTCACCGAAGTGTCCAACTATACCGGGTTTCCCGAGATGATGGACGGGCGGGTCAAAACGCTCCATCCCAAGGTGCACGGCGGCCTTCTGGGACGCAGGCAGATCGATGATGCTGTCATGGCAAAGCACGGGATCAACCGGATTGATCTCCTTGTCGTGAACCTCTACCCGTTTGAGGCAAAGTCTGAGCAGGGAATGGACCTCGATAACCTTATAGAATTTATTGATGTCGGGGGACCGGCAATGATCCGGGCTGCCGCAAAAAATTACAAGGATGTGGCAGTTGTTGTCGATCCCGCAGATTACCCGTTGGTTTCAGATGCCCTGAAACAGGGAGATATTCCCCCCGACCTGAAACTCTCCCTTGCCAAAAAAGCATTTGGACGGACTGCTGCGTATGATGCATCGATCAGCAATTATCTCTACCGTATCGGTACCGATTTTCCCGAGACCTTTACCGTCCAGTACACCCATGGCAGGATGCTGCGCTATGGTGAGAACCCGCACCAGAAAGCAGCGGTGTACGGAAGCCGGGGTATTGCCGGTACCGAACCGTTCCAGGGCAAACAGATGTCGTACAACAATTACCTTGACCTGAATGCTGCGGTCGCATTATCCCGGGAATTTGATGAGACTGCGGCAGTCATTGTCAAGCACAACAACCCCTGCGGCGTTGCAACCGGAGATCTTCTGCTCGATGCATACATCACCGCCCGCAGCGTCGATCCCGAATCTGCCTATGGCTCGGTTGTCGCTTTAAACCGGGAGATCGACCGGGCTGTTGCTGAAGAACTTGCAAAAACTTTTGTTGAGGTTGTCGCTGCACCCTCATTTTCTGCAGACGCTCGTGCGATCTTAAAGAAGAAAGAGAACATGCGGGTACTTCTTGTTCCCTTAAAAGTTGAAGCCGATGAGGTCCGGACGATCGATGGCGGGGCGCTCGTGCAGCGGACACCCCCCCGTCAGGAGCACTGGAAGGTGATCACCGACCGTGACCCGACGGCGGATGAGTTACGGGCACTCCAGCTTGCGTGGAAGGTCTGCAAGCATACCCGGAGCAACACGATCATATTTGCCGACCAGCACAGGACGCTGGGTATCGGGGCAGGGCAGATGAGCCGGGTTGATGCGGCGAAGATCGCGATCCAGAAAGCCTGCGCCCCGCTCACCGGGTCCGCAGTCGCTTCCGATGCGTTCCTCCCGTTCCCGGACACGCTTGAGGTCGCGGCAAAAGCCGGGGCAACCGCTCTTGTCCAGCCGGGCGGATCGATTCGGGATGAGGAAGTGATTGCTGCAGCGAACCGGCATCACATGGCAATGGTTTTTACGGGCGTACGGCACTTCAGGCACTGATTAATCCATTCCATTTTGCCTTTTGGGCATTTTTCTGCGATATATTTATATTCTGCGAAGTTATTAGCTTCCTTAAATCGTTTGTGGCTGGATCGGTCATGGATGATTCAGAACATGTTGTGTGGTGAATCGAATGGACTTTGGTACAACAGTTGGAGATGCTTTTGCATACGCGCAGGAGGGTCTTGTAGGAAAATGGACCAAGTGGGTGTTGCTTCTCATTGCGACAATTCTCCTGGGGTTACCCCTCATGGGGTACATGCTCAAGATCCTTCGCGGAGAGAAACCTGCACCAGAAGTGAACGACTGGGGAACACTCTTTGTAGACGGTATCAAGTACCTCATCATCGTCATTATTTATGCGATACCGGTTATTATTGTAGAATTCCTTATGATCGGCGGGCTGATGGCATCAGCGATGTCGGGTAATACAGCTGCAACGATGGCAGCTGTTGGCGGAATGATCGTCGGCCTTATTGTTATCCTGATCCTTGCAATCATTATCGGGCTCTTTGAGACGGTTGGACTTGTCCGGTTTGCCCGGACCGGAAGCATCGGGGAAGC
>JAPKXV010000379.1 GCA_026394635.1 Methanoregula sp.
GACCTGACAGCGGACCAGGCAATTGCGCTCGCGAGAAAGACCATTGCGTTCTACCGGGAGAACGGGAAAGCCCCTGAGCGCCTGGGAGCAACAATCGAGCGGGTCGGATTCGACACGTTTATAAACGCAGTGCTCTGAGACACCCGCCGGTGTCCCGATCACAGCAACCGATTTTTTTAACCGTGGGGAGTGGCAGCATCTCCACGTTTACTTACACGATAAAACCGAGTTTAAGTAAACACAACATATACTTACACGCAACTCTTCCACTGTAAGTAAATCTGTGTTAACTTATAGCCAGAATTATATTGTAAATTAACCAAAGATATACTTGTAAGAGATTTGAGGCACACCATGGGAAGAAAAGCGGGGGAATTTATTAAACAACCGGGGGGATACGACGTATTTATTCCATCCTCATTGCCGCCGGAGATTGAATATGATGACGAGTTGCTGTTGGCTCTCTCGAAAGCGGATGCAGCACTCGCCCGGCTCGATGGTGTGACTGAAGTACTCCCGAACCCTGATGTCTTTGTCGCTATGTACGTGAAGAAAGAGGCGCTGCTCTCCGCACAAATTGAGGGAACACAGGTCTCTCTTCAGGGTGTACTGGAGTTCGAGGCAAACCTCAAACCAAAAGAGGATATCCGCGATATCAGGGAGGTTATCAATTACATAAGGGCTATGCACTATGGCATTGAGCAACTTCAGAATGCTGACCTGAACCTGGAGTTAATCAACGAAGCCCATAAAATGCTCATTGCCGGGACACGAGGATCAGATAAAAAACCCGGCAGATACAAAGACCGGCAAAATTTTCTGGGCACACCGGGGGGGACGATCTTTCAGGCAGCATTTGTTCCGCCGCCACCAGAAAAGATCGAACAACTCATGCAGGAACTTGAAAAATTTATCAACGAAAAAGACAAACTGCCGGTGCTCATCAGGATTGCATTAATCCATGCACAGTTTGAGACAATCCATCCATACCTTGATGGGAACGGGAGGATGGGAAGACTCCTTATCGCCTACTACCTCTATTGGACAAAATCACTCAGAAGACCTTTATTGTACCTGAGTTTCTATCTCAAGAAATACAGAACCGAGTATTCCGAGAACCTCAATAAGATCCGCTATCAGGATGACTGGGAAACATGGCTGAAATTTTTTTTACAAGGTGTCATAGAGGTATCCGAGAATGCAATCCAATCGGCACGAGAGATTATTGCGTTAAAGGAAAATTCGGTAAAAACACTCATAGAACATAAGGTCGGGGGAACGAATGCCCTCCGATTGCTTGATCTGTTATTCAACAATCCCACGGTTTCAATAAAAGAAGTTGCAGACGAATTAAAAATCAGTCCAGTAGCTGCAAACAAACTGGTCAATAAAATGGCAGGATTAGGGATATTGCACGAAATTACCGGTAAAGAGCGTTACCAGATCTTTGCATTTGTTGCCTTTATTGCGATCATTGAAAAAGGAACACGCATCTGATTTTTTCACCCAAGTCTATCCAGCCAGCAGGTAGCCTCCAATTTTCATTCCCCCTTTTTCTTCCACCACACCTTTGCAAGCGTTGAATCGCCGGAGACAACAAACTCGCCACGCTCCTTACGGCTCAAAGGCGCGAGATACTGGTCGAGTACCCGTCGCTGCACGGGCGTTTTTGCCGCAAACCGTTTCCGGAAAAATGCGATCATCTCTTTGTGGGTGGCAAACCGGTACTCCTTTGTGATTGGCAACATCTCCACATTCGGCAGGATCCTCTGCTGGCAAAGCACATTAAAAAGACAGTCCGCCTTTGGTCCGGGATAATAGCACTCGCCATGCAGCGGTTGCCAGAGATCGACATACATCTGCTCCCAGAACGGCGGATCCGCAAACCAGAACAGGTACACGTATCCTTTTGAGACGGCATCCATTTTTAGAATGGACTCCCGGATATCTTCCATAGTGAGCGAGAGCGACGCGATCACCACATCATACTGCGGGGAAAGATCGCGGGCGGGCACAATATCCTCCCAGCGTTTTTTGATGCACATGATGTTTGTGATCTTCTCGCGCCGCATGTTCTCGTAAAGGAGATCCACCATCCCGGTGCCGGGCTCTATCGCGGTGATCTCATGCACCAGCGGGGCGAGCGGGAGGGCGAGGGTTCCCGGACC
>JAPKXV010000458.1 GCA_026394635.1 Methanoregula sp.
GGCGATGCAATTAATTCTAGTACCTTCTTCTTTATTCTGGACAGCATCGTAGGCTTTCCCAGCGCCTCCCAGTGTGTGAAATTGTTCCGATCCAGGAAGCGTGGGTACCAGTCCTCGCGGTAGTGGCGGAGGGTATGCTCAGTCTCGAAGAAATGGCCGTCAGGGCCCACCTCGTCGATGAGATCCAGTGCCCGTCCTCGGCGAGCACACACGTGATCTGGTGGATATCCACTTTCTTATTGCCCCGTTCGCGCCGCAGCCGGTTGATCTCCATAGCGACAGGGAGGGTCTCCTCGGATACCACAATCGCGTCAAAGTCCTCGTCCAGTGCTGAACCGAACCGGTCAATGAGTGGTTCGACTGCCCACTTCACGGAAAAGTTCTGGTCTGAAATATAATCGACCAAGCCCTTTTTCCGTATCTCAAATGGCCGGGTCGGGTGGGTTTTCCGGCTCGCAAAAGGGTCGGTTGTGAGCCCGATCACGACCTGCCCGTTGTTTCCGGCAAGCTCGAATGACCGGTTCAGGAGGCTCTTGTGCCCGTCATGCAGGGGGTCAAACGTTCCCCCTACCATAACCTTCATACTCTCTGTACGTTAATTTCCTATGGTATTATGGGTATGGATGGAAAGGTCGTCGGCACCCCGCTCTTTGTTGCCCCCAATGCGACGGTTATCGGGGATGTCACGCTCACGGCAAACGTGAGCATCTGGTTTTCGGCGGTCGTGCGGGCTGACAAAGACCGGATCATCATCGGTGAAGGCTCTAATGTCCAAGACAATTGCGTTGTGCACACGAGCAAAGGACACCCGGTGATCATCGGCAGCAATGTCTCCGTGGGGCACGGGGCAATCCTGCACGGGTGCACGCTGTGTGACCAGGTGCTTGTCGGGATGGGGGCAATTGTCCTGAACGGTGCGAAGGTCGGCTCTGGCTCACTGATTGGTGCCGGTGCAGTTGTTACTGCGGGAGCTGATATACCGGAGGGATCTGTCGTCGTCGGGGTTCCCGGTAAGGTTATCAAACAGGTGACCGATGCCCAGAAGGAATACATCCTGACCAACGCGCGATCGTACGTGCAGCTCGCCATGGAGTATGCCCATGGGTGATGTGGTTGTTATCGGGGCGGGTATCGCCGGCATCCAGGCAGCGCTTGACCTTGCCAACCACGGGATCACCGTTCACCTTATCGATCGCGAGCCATCGATCGGGGGCCACATGGCACAGCTCGATAAGACATTTCCCACAAATGACTGTTCCATGTGCATCCTGTCACCCAAAATGGTCGAAGTCGCCCGCCATAAAAATATCAAAATCACCACATGTGCTGAGGTGGAGTCAATCGAGGGTGAAGTTGGTAACTTCACCGTGACCATCAAAAAGCACCCGCGGTATATTGATGAGTCGCTCTGCAACGGGTGCGGCGATTGCATCCAGATCTGCCCGGTTGAGGTCTACAACCGGTTCGATGCCGGTATCGGGATACGAAAGGCAATCTACAAACCCCAGCCGCAATCGGTGCCGGACATCGTCATTAAGGATGCCGATCATTGCATCGAATGCGGGTTGTGCTACGATGTCTGCGGTCTTGATGCGATCAGGAAAAAAGAGGAGGCTGCCACGATAAGGATTCCGGCAGCAAGCGTGATCGTTGCAACAGGGTATACCGTCTTTGATGCCCGTAAAAAAGCGCAGTTCGGGCACCTCATCCTGCCTGATGTGATCACGAGCCTCGAGCTCGAGCGGATGATCAATGCAAGTGGCCCCACCGGGGGAAATGTTATGCGCATGAGTGACGGGGCCAAACCAAAAAGCGTTGTATTTATCCAGTGCGTGGGGTCGCGGGATATGAGTATCGGCCGCCCCTACTGCTCGTGTGTCTGCTGCATGCAGGCAGTGAAGAATGCGATCCTGATCAAGGAAAAGCACCCGGAGACCGAGGTCATCATCTGCTATATTGACATCCGTGCGTACGGCAAGGGATACGAGGAATAC
>JAPKXV010000203.1 GCA_026394635.1 Methanoregula sp.
GCAACAGCGGCCATCCCCCCCTGCATACGGATGACTTCTGCGATCGCAGAAAGGATCTCACGGTCGCTCGTACCGACCGAGATCAGGTTATGCGCATCATGGGCAACGCTCGATGCAATCGCGCCCTGCTTCAGCCCGAACCCCCGGACCAACCCCACCCCACAGGTGCCGGTCCCGTACCGGTTGCAGACCACCACCTTGAGGAGGTCGTGTTCCGTATCCGGCAATCGTGATCCATCGCATTCAACCTGCAGGGATTCGGTCACGATCTGGTGCGGGACAATCCCTGCCACATGGGCCGTACCCTTCCCGCGAATCCGGATCGCATTCACTGATGGGACCGTACAGCGGAACGAAGGTGGCAGGGTTGTTCCCGCCCCCGCCACTGTATCAGCAAGCTCCCTGCCGGCAACAAATACCTGACGGACACGGAACCGGTCCGGGTCATCAACCACACAGAAGTCAGCGCGCCGGCCGGGAGAGAGCGCCCCACGATCGTTAAGCCCGAACCGTTCTGCAGCCGAGAGCGTGGCCATCCGGATCGCAAGCTCCGGTTCAACCCCGCATGCAATCGCCTTTCGAATGCACCGGTCGATATGCCCGTCCTCCATCAGGAGGTCTGCGTGGCAGTCATCGGTGGCAAAACAGCAGCGGGATACATTGGCAGGACTGACCAGCGGAATAAGGTCGGCAATGTTGCGTTCGGTCGAGCCTTCCCGGATAAGAAGGTACATCCCTTTTTTCAATTTCTCTTCCGCTTCATGTCTCTGGGTGCATTCATGATCGCTCTGCAGTCCGGCAAGGATATACGCGTTAAGGTCTTTTCCGGCAAGCAGTGGGGCATGACCGTCCCGGATTGGGAATAGTGCCAGTTTTTCTGCCACGGACGGATCAGCAGCAAGGACACCGGGGACGTCCATCATCTCCCCTAGACCAAGGACACCATCACGGCCCCTGAACCGTGCCAGGTCAGCTGCAACAAGAACAGCCCCGCCCACCTCCATCGGCGTTGCCGGCACACAGGATGGCAGCATGTACAGGATATCCACCGGCAGCCCTTTTTGCTGCGAGAGCATGAACTCAATGCCCACAACACCTGTGAAGATCTCCGCATTACAAAAGACCGTGTCGGCCGGCACCGTACCACGTGCAGCATCAATCAGGCAGGAGGAATCTGATGGCATTGATTACCGTGATCAGACCACAATATCCTTGATGCTTGCGGTCTTCCGTTCGCCATTCATGGTGACATAAACATAGAGCTTGTAGGTTCCGGGCTCGACCCTGACCGGAACATTAACAACATTTTCCCCTTGGTTCAGCGTCGCTGTGACTCCGGTATTGGTCAGTTCCTGCTGCGTCAGTTCATGGATCCTAAATACCCTCACCTGAATGCCAGCAGTTATGGGATCCCCACTATTGGTGACATGGACCTTCATCCCCTGGTCAGTCGGTGTGACGTCGCCAATCGCAAGCGATGTGCAGCCTGCGGAAAGGACGAGGATGATACACAACATGCAGACAAGGAACCGGCATGATGACATGATCCAATGGTAAAATTTTGACCTTATAAACTATGTGGTTTATCAGTGCAGGGATTTTACCGGAAAATATTTGCCACATCGATGCATTCTATTCTGGCTGGCGCTGCAGCAAACCTTACACGATGATTTGAACAACACAAGGAGGAATTTTTAGAGCTTTTCCACGGTAACCCGGACACGGTCACCGGCTTTTATGCCATGTCCTTTGGGAATATCGATGTTGAACCAGAGAGCACCGGGATTTTCCTGTGTAGGGTCCTGGGACATCAGGCAGTCCTTGTGGTCGTTAATGTCGGCGACAAATTCGACGTCCGAATCAATGTCAAGAAGTTTTTTCATAAAAAAGGTGGCGAGTAGGGATAAATTACATCGCCCGCGGCGTGACCATCCACGTCGTGCTGTTCGAATAGCTCCACCGGATGATGTTAAGATCCTTGCAGATATCAGCAAGTATCGCCATGTTCGTCCCCACTTCCTTGGGGGATAACCCGAGGTCTTTTGCAATGTACTTTGATTTGAAGTAGTGTTTACCCTTGGTTATCCCTGACTGGAGATAACCGACAATCTTGTGCTGGGTCTCATTATACGTTTCTCGGATCTTTTTTGAAGTTGACATGTGCTTCCTCAGCATTAAAAACTCATATAGATCCACTTGTATATATATATATCTACCCCAAGTGGCAGAATCGGGCTCCTTTTTCATTTTGCCCACCAATTAATTGACCAGAAAGCATTTATTGCCCACCGGATTGAATTCGAAAATCGATCCGCGCAAAAACAGCGGGATCCGAATGTTCTACGAGAATTCCTGCCTGTTCCAAAAATTAAAATTGTAATTTGTGGTTATTTTTGAACCTGCGCCATGCCAATCTTGTTGATCAGCGCTTCAAGCACCGTTTCGCGCATGCCTTCCACAAATTTGATACTGCCCACCACAAGGTGTCCACCGCCGCTGATCCCCCCGCCGGGGATCTCGACGTGGAGCTCCCGTACCATCTTCGGGATGTTCATAAGAACCCCTCGGGATCGCAGCACCGCAAAGTCTGGCCCGATCCCAATCGTGACAACGGGCGAACCCGGGTTTGCCCTGCAGAGCCGGTCATGCACTTCCCCGCTGGTCTTTCCGGGGGGAGGGAAGGTGAATTTATGGGCATGGATCTCGACATCGATGAGGAAGAGTTTTGCGCTGTTGGGAAGATCACGGGGTACCACGTGCGGCATGCAGGTACTCATCTGGTCCTCAATCATCAGGTTTGCTCCTTCAACAAGAAGAGAGACGAGTCTGTCATGCCGTGCAGAATTGCCCGTGATGTTGAGTATGTCTTTTACGATCTCCCTGCCATCATTGAACCGGAGCCAGAACTGCTCATAATCAAGGGCAAGCGCGATGTTCTTGCAGGCATCCTCACTGTACTTGTCCCTCACCAGTGCAAGGAAGAGGGCGCGCTCCGGCGCCTCGCTCCGGTCACCCACACCGGCAACTGCGGGGAGGTGGCGGATGAGCGGTTCCACGTTCGGGTTGATCAGGCGGGCGATCTCCGTGCCCAGCATCCCTGCGGTAATTCCGAAGTCTCCGCCAACATGATACGGGTTCACGTGGGCAAGCAGGTATTTGTCGATCGTAGCATCGGGATGGTGATGGTCGATGACGACAAATGGGATCTCGTACACGCTTGCGATCTTGTAAGAGGGTTCATCCTCCTCGGTTGACCCGTTATCCGTAAGGATAACCAAGGGCATCTTCTGCCCGAACCGGACATGGTCTTTTAACGAGAAGTCCAGGTCGCGGGTGATATCCTCAATCTCATAGAACGGGGCTTTTGAGGGGGCACGCTTGAAAAGGTAGTACTCTGCATCAAAGTCCGCGCCGCTCTCCCTGATAAGCGCGACGACGGCCTGCTCGATCGCGACAGCAGAACAGATGCCATCTGCATCCGCGTGATGCCGGAGGATGATCGGTTGTGCTGTAAATATTGCCCGCCTGATGATCTTCGCGACCTTCTTCATTTCAGGGCGAAGGCGTTCCAGCACATCAGATTTCACAAGGAGGGGAACATCAACGGGTTCAGCCCGAATATCGAGCGCTTTTTCGATCCGTACCCTGACTGTTGTTTTCTCTTCACCGGACAATGATGTGATCACGTCCGCTTCGATCTGGAGCTGGTTATTGCGCTTCATGACCTCCCCGACCACTTTGACAATGCTGGAAAGATCCACATCCGGGAAAGCCCGCACGCCGGCTTCAACAAAAGCGGCGACATTCTGGGTGCCGGATTCGTCAATAATCGTAAAGATGGTGGGGCCGCTTGTCTGTTTGATCTGGGCGACTTCACCTTCGATGGCGACCGACTTGCCTATTTTCGTCCCGAGATCCGCAATACGCACGGTTGACGATTTCTTTTCAAGGTTCTGCACCTGGTACACCTGTATCTGAACTTCTTCGAGGTCGATATTACCATTCGGGCGGATTTGCCGGACTTTAACAAGGATGGGATCCCGTTCCTTATGCTCCATCTTTATATTGCTTTTATGGACGAGGCCTTTGATCCGGTCGTTTAACTGGACAAACATCCCGAAATTTGCAAATCCCTGTACCTTTCCTGCGTAGATGTTCTGCTCTTCGACATCGGCAAGGTCGCAGGTCGCGCCGAGCCTGATGACGAGAATATCGTCGTTTTGCATTGTTCTCTCACCACACACTTCGTACCAAAATAAAATTCTTCAACTGCTTTTGGTTGTACGTGTTAACCATAGCTCACCCATGGCAGCGCCAGAGTGTACCATCCATTTCCTCTGGGGCATTAACTACATTGTCATTGAATACATCAGGAAAAGAACCGGTGCATACGCCCTGATCAAATGACTCTTATGGCCTGAACGGGACCTCGATCATGTCAAGGTCCTGAGGTGCAATGACTGTGCCGGAATATCTCTTTCTCGCATCGGCAATATGAGCATCTGAACTGGTGTACCGCGAGCTGATATGGATAAGGGCGAGCGTCCGGACAGCGGCTGCTGCTGCTGCTTCACCTGCCTGGCCTGCGGTGGCATGATAGAATTCTGCTGCCCGACCAGCCTCGGAGTCATCATAGGTGGCGTCATGAATCAGGAGGTCGGCATCCTGCGCAACCGCAACGAGCCTTTGAGGGACAGGACCGGTATCTCCGGTATACACAACCTTTCGTCCCGGCCGTGGGCTCCCCATAACATCGGATGGCTGGACAACCTGCTGCGCCCCGTTATTTTCAACGGTTATGGTCTCTCCGCGCTGGAGCCTGCCAAAGAGCGGGCCTGCAGGTACGCCAAGCGCGATCGCCCGCTCGCGGTCGAACCTTCCCGGGCGCTGATCCTCTTCAAACACAAACCCTAGCGCCGGCATACCATGGCTGACAGAAAACGCAGTGATCGTATAGCCGTCAAACCGGATCCAAGACCCGTCAGAAAGCTCCACCGAATCAAGGGTAAAACCGCAATTAAACTTGCCAACGTGCCGCAGGGTGGTCACAAACTCGTGCACCCACGAGGGGCCATAGATGGTAAGAGGCTGGGTCCGGCCGTTGAACGAGAGCGTCTGGACAAGCCCGAAGATGCCAAGGAAGTGGTCAGCATGCCAGTGGGTGACAAAGATCGCATCGACGCAAAAACCGGTCCGTGCACGCATCATCTGCTGCTGCGCCCCCTCCCCGCAGTCAAAGAGGAGCGTGTCAGACCCGCGCCGGATCATGATACACGACGGGTTGCGCTGCGGGGTCGGAAGGGCGCCGGCAGTCCCGAGGAAGTGGACATGGAGCGTCTCACCGCTCATACAAAACACCTCTTAAATACTGAAAGGCTGCGCTTCGCCTCTTCAATCGATCGCCCCTCGATCACGGTAACCCCGCTATAGTTCCCTGCGACCGTTTTTCCGACGAGGTCCCAGTTGATCGTACCATCGCCTAGGGCAAGATGTTCATCAGAAAGCCCGTGATTATCATGAATGTGGATGTGGTCAGCCTTGTTCACGAACGGTAAAAAGTCATGTACTTTTCCGACCGTGTTTGCATGCCCGAAATCAAACGTCATGCCAATACCTTCAATTCCTTCTGTCATGCCCATCAGTTCGCCGGGGAACCGGCAGAGAAACTCCTTTGCACTGATCATATTCTCAACACAGGCAAGCACCGAATGATCGGACGCCACTTTCCCGATCTCGACAAGCGCAGCCTTCTGGAGGTCCCAGATCTTCTGGGGCATCAGTTTTCCTACGGGCGAGAGATATCCCGGGTGGAGCGTCACCCGGTCCGTAAGCTCAGCGGCGTGCCCGATGCAGGTACAAATCTGGCGGATAGATTCCCGGTAGATAGGATCATTGAGCGTGGCGAGGTTCAGGTCACCATACGGGGCATGGACAGAAACGCCAAGGTTCGTGCTCGCAATAACCTCCCTGATCCTGTTATATGCCACGGGGTTATCGAGCCGGTAATTTCCGTCCGCCACGATCTCCCAGCCGGTATACCCGCTCTCTTCGATACCGTACACCCATTCAATCGCGTCCCAGACCTTTGCCGATGAGGAGAAGTAAGGGGCAAGGCTCATGGTGTACGCTCCATCATCTGCAACAGGTTGCGAACCGATTGCTCAAAGGTTGCCAGATCCCCGTCATTCTGCAGCCGGTATTCTGCCTTTGACAGCGCTGCTCCAAGGCCCCACCCAAGTGCCCTCTCATCCCTGGGCCGGAGCGACTCTTCGGTGGTGGTATCATCGGAGCGCCCGCGGGTGGCTAAGCGGGCAAGCCGTGTCTTGAACGGGGAGTCAATGGCCACAACTACAAAACCCTTAAAGTACCTGCGGAATAACCTGACTTCTGCATCACCACGGATGCCATCGACAAGGACAACCGGGGCAGACAGGTAGTGGAGCGCCGGAATACAGAGTTTCGCGATTGCATCCATGCCACCCTCTTTTCGCAGCCTGTTTGCCATGGCCCCCATGTTCTGATCGTCAGGTGCGAGGCCTGCCTCGTTAACCGCAGCACGGATCACATCACCCATGATGACGACAGGGACACCCTGACGGGAAGCAATCCGCGCAAACTCCCCTTTACCGCTTGCGGGAAGCCCGACGACTCCGATCACTTTCATAGAGCAGCTCACCCCCTTCGCGTGTCCGGATCTTAACGCGCCTTCCGAGCCCGTCACCGATCTTCTTTAATTCATCTTCCGACAATGGTTTCACTTCCCCGGTGACACCCTGCTGGAGCACGATTTCGGTCCCGCCTGCTTCTGCAACAATATATGGCACCTCGTCTTCGTACCCCCGGAAAAGGGTGACAACGACCTCAAATTCCGGAAGCCTTGCCGCTTCGTATGCTTCCCTGCACAGCGCAAGCGACCGCTGGACATTCTTCACATAATTTCCACCGATCAGGTTATTATATCGCGCCCACCGTGCTTTGATGTCGAGTGCAACGCGGTCGAGAATTTTTCCCTGTATGAGTGCATCAAGGGTGTCAGGATAGATGCCATTGGTCTGCACCCCGACGAGAAGCCCCATATCTTTTGAGGCTTGTGCAAGTGCAAGCA
>JAPKXV010000431.1:0-10660 GCA_026394635.1 Methanoregula sp.
AGCCAGAATGGCGTCCTCTCGGTCAAAGCAACAAAAGTCGGGAAAGAGACGGTGCTCGCCCAGATTATCCGGCTCGTGGAGGAGGCGCAGGGGAGCAAACCCCCCGTCCAGCGGATCGCGGATGTGGCAGTCACGTATTTCATCCCCGTTGTCCTCGTGATTGCATTTGCCTCGTTTGCGGCCTGGTATCTCGTATTCCACAGCACGCTGCTCTTTGCGCTGACGGCGCTTATATCAGTCCTCGTGGTCGCCTGCCCGTGCGCACTCGGGCTTGCGACGCCGACAGCTGTGACGGTGGGTGTCGGACGCGGGGCGGAGCTTGGCATACTGATCCGGAACGGCGAGGCGCTCGAGATCGCAGAGAAGGTCACGACCGTCGCCGTGGACAAGACCGGCACACTGACGCGGGGAAAACCGGAAGTGACCGACCTTGTCCCGTCCGGCATCACCGAAGAGACCCTCCTCTCGTTCGCCGCGGCAGTCGAGAAGAACTCAGCCCACCCACTGGCGCAGGCCATTGTGAGGAAGGCGGAGGAGCGGGGTGCAAAGAGCGAGCCCGCGGAGCATTTCACCACGTTCGGTGGTAAGGGGGTGGCGGCAACGGTGCTTGCCGAGGCTGTGCTGGTCGGGAACCGGGCGCTCCTGCAGGAGAACGCTGTTGCAATCCCCGTGGATGCCGAAGCCCGGATCGCCGGTTTTGAAAAAGACGGGAAGACCGTGGTGCTGGTAGCAGCGGGCGGCCAGTTCGCCGGGATGGTCGCGATTGCCGACACGCTCAAGGAGAGCTCAAAGGCCGCGGTCAGCCAGCTGAACGATATGGGCATTACTGTTGTCATGGTCACCGGTGACAACCGGCGTACGGCGGATGCGGTCGCACGGCAGGCCGGGATCACGCAGGTGATCGCTGAAGTGCTCCCCGATGCAAAGGCAGCGATGGTAAAAACTCTTCAGCAGCAGGGGAAGGCCGTCGCCTTTGTCGGGGACGGGATCAACGACGCCCCCGCGCTTGCCCAGGCTGACGTCGGGATCGCGATCGGGAGCGGGACAGATGTTGCGATCGAGAGCGGGGACATCGTGCTGATCAAAGATGACCTGCTCGACGCGGTAGCGGCGATACAGCTCTCTAAAAAGGTGATGGGCAGGATCCGGGGTAACATTTTCTGGGCATTTGCCTACAACGCCGCGTTGATCCCGGTCGGTGCAGGTGTCCTGTACCCGTTCTTTGGGATAACTCTCTCCCCGGAGCTTGCGGCGGCGGCGATGGCGGCAAGTTCGGTGACCGTCGTCTCGCTCTCGCTGCTGCTCAAAAGGTTTATACCTCCGGCAAAGCTAGGAAGAACCTGAGGTGGAACACTATGGCAATCGATCCGATCTGCAAGATGACGGTTGACGAAAAGACGGCAAAATTCACCAGCGATTACAAGGGAAAGAAATACTATTTCTGCGCCCCGGGCTGCAAAAAGAAGTTCGACGCCACTCCGGAAAAGTACTCCTGACGCCTTTTTAAGAAAAATTTTTAATTTTTCCTTCTTTTTTCTTTATCTCCATTAAAAAGTTGATATAGGAATACACAGCACCTTTGATACAGCTTGAGAAAGCCGCAATTTGTCTGATAAGAGCATGGGGCGAGAATCCTGTCGTTTTTCATCATCAGTCTTGAACTCTATTCATGGGTGATCCTCCCCCTCATGATCTTCATCGCCCGGATCGGCGATGTGAGCATGGAGACGATCCGGGTCATCTACATCTCCAAGGGGATCAAGTACCTCGCCCCGATCATCGCGTTCTTCGAGATCGTGATCTGGCTGCTTGCCATGGAAGTCGTGATGAGCGACCTTTCCAATATTGCGAACTTCTTTGCATTTGCATTCGGCTTTGCCATGGGCACCTATATCGGGCTCGTTATTGAAGAGAAGCTCTCGATTGGCATGGTGATCGTCCGGATAGTAACAACCGGCGAATCTACAATTGAGCTCCTGGAATTTCTCACATCATCGGACTATGGTGTCACCTGCCTTGATGGGGCCGGCTCACGAGGGACGGTGAAGATGATCCTGACACTGGTCAACCGTACCGATCTTCCGCACGTAATCGGGCATATCCGGCACTATACACCTCATGCTTTTTTTTCGGTTGAGGATGTACGATATGTGAATGAAGGGGTCTTCCGCCCGAAACACTCATCCCTGCTTGGTTCCTGCCTCCAGTCGTTTTCCCGGTCCGGAAAGAAAAAATGAGGTCTTATCTCGCATAGTACGAGGACGTATACCGGAGCCGGGTTCAAGAGATATGCTGCGACCAGCGACAGGATGAAGGAAAAATCTAAAGATTGGGAATAGGAAAAACCTAAAGGTAGGTACGGGTGGTTATCCGGCATTTTTTAAAAATGAAGAGTGATCAAATACATCATGATAAAAATCAATTCAAAAAAAGTGGAATACTACCATGTTTCATTTGTCTGCCGTGTTCGAAAGCATTAAGAGTGAACAAAGTAACACTGTCGTTAGTTACGGAGGAACCAAAGATGTTAAGCAAGACAATCGAAGAAGCGCTCAACAAACAGATCAACCGCGAACTGTACTCGGCATACCTGTATCTCGGGATGTCAGCATTTTTTGAGACCGGCACTATGAAGGGATTTGCCAAGTGGATGCGTATTCAGGCAAAGGAAGAGCAGGCCCATGCCCTTAAAATTTATGATTATGTGATTGCCCGTGGCGGAAAGGCGAACCTGCTTGCCATCGAAGCGCCCAAAACAAAGTGGGCATCAGCCGGAAAAGTCTTCGAAGAAGTATATGCCCATGAACAGAAGGTCACCGGCATGATCAATGCACTCGTGGAGATTGCGATAAAAGAAAAAGACCATGCCACATTTGAAATGCTTCAGTGGTTTGTGAAAGAACAGGTGGAAGAAGAGGAGCACGCAAACGAGATACTTGGAAAGATAAAGACAATCGGTGATGTACCGGGACACCTGTTTTACCTTGACCATGAGCTGGGGAAACGGGAATAACCCGGGAATCTTTTTTACCTATGCGTCGTAGGTAATGTGCGACTCCAGGTACCCCATGCTCTCAGTCCTTGTCATTGATGACGAACCTGATATCCTTGACCTTGTCCGGCACTTTCTGGAACGCGACGGGGATATGGAAGTTGAACTGGTCACGTCTACAAAGGAAGCGCTGGAGATAGTCATAAAAAAGGAGTATGACGCAATCGTTCTTGACTATTATATGCCTGAAATCAATGGGATTGATTTTTTAAAGGTCCTCCGGTCAAATGGGAATACAACCCCGATCATCATCTTCACCGGAGTTGGACGTGAGAACGCGGCTATTGAAGCGCTCAATAACGGTGCAGACTTTTTTTTAAAGAAAGGCGACGATCCAAGGACACAGTTCCACGAGCTCGCGCACATGATCCGCCAGGCAAAGGAAAGGAGGTCTGTCGGCAGATCACTAGGAACCTCACAACGGATTATCGCCGATGTGATGAGTTTTTCAAAAGAGGCAACGTTTGCCATCGACCGGGAAGGCAAAGTTATCGGCTGGAACCGTGCAATGGAAGAATTGAGCGGCATTTTCGCCGAAACGATGGTCGGCAAGGGAGATCATGAATATGCCATGCCATTTCTGGGAAAAAAGGCTCCGCTGCTTATTGATCTGGTCTTCGCACCGGATGTGGAACTTTCTGCACATAATTATACGGTTATATCACGTGAAGAAGGAGTGATTGTTGCATGGACCCGGGTAGCAAGACCCGGTGGCAGAGAACAGGTAATCTGGATGAGGGCAAAACCACTCTTTGACGGGAAGGGGGGGTTTATTGGGGCGGTAAGTTCGGTCCGCGATATCACAGACATTACAGGTGCGAGTATGAAGAGCGTTCCTGTGGCGACACCGGTTACGGGACCATCTGCCGAACCAGATTCCAAAGAAAAGGAACCTGCTCCCGGAGGTTTTCTCAAACGGATAACCGGTAAGGCAAAATCTTCTTATAAACAAGGCGTACGGCTCTATTACCGTGAAGGAAATTACGAAGAAGCGATACGGTGCTTTGACCGGGCTATCGAGATCGATCCGAACCTTGCGTATGTCTGGAACGACCGCGGCCTTTGTTTAAAGGAGATGGGAAAATTCGATGATGCGCAAAAGAGCTTCGAGCGGGCGCTCGAATTAGCTCCCCGCGAAGAGGAGTTCGTGTATGATTACGGGGAGATCCTTGAAACAATCGGGATCCTGCGCCGTGAAACGAAGATCTTTGAAAAAGCAATCCTTGCGTTTGCATTGGTCACTGATATCAACCCCAACAATGCCAATGCTTGGAATCACCTTGGTGTCTGCATCAAGGAGATCGGGCGTGATGAGGAATCCCGCCAGGCTTTTGAGAGAGCACAGGGAATTATCAGGATGAATAAGAACCGGTTGTTTCAACGTAAACGTGAGAGCGTATAATTGGGCATTCAAATAGAAATGCAGGCAGTCACAAGAAATTCTCTCATATAAAACTCAACTATCAAATATTACAATGACCCTATAGCACTAGTAAGAGAAACCGGGTAACCCGGAGGTCACATCCCCGTGACATTCCGCGGAGCCCCGTCAGGAACCAGTCGTATGCTCTCCGTCCTTATCGTTGATGATGAACCCGCGCTCCTGGAAGCCATGCGGGAATATTTTTCACGGGTAGGTGGTGTTTCCGTCCGCACCGCACGCACTGCACATGAGGGGCTCAGCTCCCTTTCTTCAAATAAGTATGATGCAATCATCCTCGACTATCACATGCCGGAGATTGATGGGATTGCATTTCTCAAGATCCTCCGTTCCCGTGGGGATACAACTCCGGTAATCATCTTTACGGGTGTCGGAGGCGAGCATGCCGCAATCGAAGCCCTCAACAACGGAGCGGACTTCTATATAAAAAAAGGGGAGAACCCGGCTCTGGAAATGCGCACGATACTGGACAGGATTTACCAAGTGGTCGATGGACGGCTTGCCTGGCGTTCTACCGGGACCTCCCAGATTATCCTTATCAATACGCTTAATTTTTCTCAAGACCCGAGTTTTGCGATCGACCGTGATGGCAAGGTGATCGCATGGAACGAGGCAATGACACAGATCACAGGCATTCCGGCATCATCGATGATTAAAAAAGGAAGTTTTGCCTATGCCGAGCCATTCTTTGGTAAAAAGCAGAGGATGCTCATTGACCTTGTCTTTGAAAAGGATGAGGTCATCCAAAAAAGCAGATATTTTATTGTCAGCAGGGAGAAAGACGGTCCTGTCATTGGAGTCACGAAAGGGATGAAATCTGATGGCAAGCCATGGACGCTCTGGATGAAGGCGATGCCGTTCTATGACAGCAGGGGTAATTTTCTCGCTTCTGTATCATCGGTAAAAGACATCACCGCCACAGTCAAGGATGTCCCGCTTCCTGATGAAATACCCGAGGCTGCAAAAGAACCAACGGAGGTTCAGGCAAAAACAAGCCCCGAACAATCCGGCGGGGGATTGCTCGACCGGATCCTAGGAAGGGCATCCTCATATTATAAAGAAGGAGTCCTGCTGTACGGGCGGGAGGGAAAATACCGTGAGGCAATAGCGGCATTTGACAAAGCACTGGAGATCGACAACAAGCTTTCCTATGTCTGGAACGACCGCGGTATCTGTCTCCGGGAGCTGGGCGAATTTGAAGAGGCGCTCAAGTCATTCCTCCGCGCTGTAGAACTTGACCACGATAATATAGAGGTGCTCTATGACCTTGGTGAGACCTTCGAAAAGATCGGAGTGATGCACCGGGACGACAAATATCTCGATGCCGCACTTCAGACATTCCATATGGTCGTCGAAAAATCTGCAAACAATGCAAGTGCGTGGAACCATATCGGCGTATGCTTAAAGGAGATGGGAAAACCTGAAGAATCAAAAGTCTATTTTGACCGGGCACGGAATGTCAGGGTCTGGAAAAAGGACCCACCGGTCAGGCGCAAACGGGACGAATATCTCAAATAGATTTCATCCCCTCGTTCATCCAAGAATCAGATATTTATTGTAACCGTTACCCCGAGCATCCTCTTTTAAAAAAGCCAGTGAGGGATATACATACGAACAATGATAACAATTGCATAAATGGGGGTTTGGTATGAGCAGTCCAGTCTATTTTGCCAGCCTGCGGGCGCGGGATGAACACTCAAACACCGTTTCTAAAGTAAAGAAACTCTTTGATTGTGCAGGTTTTGCCTCGCTGATTTCCCGGCGTGATCGCACCGCAATCAAACTTCACTTTGGGGAGCTGGGTAATGACTCCTATATCAGCCCGGTTTTTGTCCGCCAGATTGTTGAAAAAGTGAAGGGGTGCGGCGCGTTGCCATTTCTTACTGATACCAATACGCTCTATCTCGGAAGCCGTTCGAATGCAGTTGATCACATCTCAACCGCGATCCTTCATGGATTCGATTACGCCGTTGTGGGAGCTCCGGTAATCATCGCCGATGGGCTTTGTGGCAAAAATATTACGTATGTCCCTATCAAAGGAAAACATTTCAAACGTGTCGCAATTGCAGGCGACATAGCGGGCGCAGACAGTATGATCGTACTGACCCATTTCAAAGGGCATATCGTATCCGGTTTTGGCGGGGCGATCAAAAATCTCGCCATGGGTTGTGCACCGCCGGAAGGTAAGCGTGACCAGCACAAAGCCCATCCCTATACTATCGGTGAGCGGTGTATCGGGTGCGGGAAGTGTGTGGGGGTCTGCCCGAAAACTGCACTACGTCTTGTGAAAAAGAAGGCTGCTATCGACAAGTCCCTCTGCATTGGCTGCTTCGAGTGCATGACGGTCTGCCCCGAACATGCCATCGATATCGACTGGGTAAGCGAGATCCCAAAATTTGTCGAGCGGCTTGTGGAGTATGCGTCGGGTGCAGTGAAGGGAAAAGAAAGTAAGACAGGATATATCAGTTTCCTCACCCGCATCACGCCGGACTGCGACTGCGTCCCGTGGAGCGATGCTGCAATTGTGCCCGACATTGGCATCCTTGCCTCAAAGGATCCGGTGGCAATCGACGCTGCGTCATTTGATCTGGTCAATGATCAACAGGGCTTTTCTGATTCGCTCCTGCACACCCACCACAAAAAAGGGCAGGATAAATTCCTGGGGATATGGGATGAAACCGACGGATACCGCCAGATCCGGTATGCTGAAAAGATGGGGATGGGCAGCAGTCGGTATGAGTTGATCGCTATCTGACGTACTGATCAGAAATTTTATTAAAAGTACATTTTTTTATGAAAAATCAGGATTTTTTATCATTTTTTTGATTTATTGATCTGAAAAAAACGAAACCTTTAAGATAGGGTGGAAAGCAAGCGCTTATTAACGAACGTAAATTAAAACTATTCTGTTTGAGCTTTGTGTCGCTCAGACCAAAACTCAATTATCTCAAAACATGAAAAAAATTATATTGGTGTAGATCATGAATCTTCGACAGCCTAATGCTAACGAGGCAACGGGGACGGTGAACCGGTCACGAGATGTAGTTCCGATGTCCGGTATCTGTACCCGCTGCATGGACGGATGCAAAGGCAGCTGCGAGATCTGGCTCTCATCGTTCAGGGGCAGGGAGGTATTGTATCCCGGCCCGTTCGGTGAGATCACCGCAGGTGCTGACAAGAATTACCCGATTGATTACTCGCACCTCAACATTCAGGGGTACGCAGTGGGAGCTAAAGGGCTCCCTGAAGGCACCGACATCGGTCCCGATACAGCGGTCTTCTCAACCGTGAATACCGAGACCGAATACGGGTGGAGCAAGAAAGTCAGGATGCGCCTCCCGATCTTTACCGGTGCACTGGGTTCAACAGATATTGCACGGATCAACTGGGAGCACTTTGCCATTGGAGCTGCAATATCTGGTATCACCTGCGTCTGCGGTGAGAATGTCTGCGGTGTCGACCCCCAGCTTGAGCGCGACAACAAAGGTAAAGTGAAAAAGTCTCCAGAGATGGATCGCCGGATTGAGGTTTTCAAAAAATTTCAGGAAGGCTATGGAGAAATTCTTGTCCAGATGAATGTGGAGGACACCCGGCTTGGAACCGCGGAGTATGTCGCATCCAAACACAACCTGGACACGATCGAGCTGAAATGGGGACAGGGCGCCAAGTGTATTGGGGGGGAGATCAAGGTCAAATCACTAGAACGCGCAATCGAGCTCAAGAAGCGCGGCTATATCGTGCTCCCTGACCCGACGGTCAAAGAGAACCAGGCCGCCTTCAAGGCAGGGGCGATCAAGGAATTTGAGCGGCACTCCCGGCTCGGGTTTGTAACAAAAGAAGGGTTCATGGAAGAGATTGACCGTCTCCGTGACATCGGGTTCAAGCGGATTACCCTTAAGACCGGTGCGTACTCCATGGTCGAGCTTGCGATGGCGATGCGTTACTGTTCCGATGCAAAGATTGATCTACTCACTATTGATGGGGCACCGGGCGGCACTGGCATGAGCCCGTGGCCAATGATGAATGAGTGGGGCATCCCGTCGTTCTACATCCATTCGCTCGCATACGAATTTGCAGAAAAGCTTTCAAAGAAGGGTATGCGGGTTCCGGACCTCGCCTTCGCTGGCGGTTTCTCCGATGAGCCCGGAGTTTTCAAGGCACTTGCAATGGGCAGTCCCTATGTCAAGGCAGTATGCATGGGTCGGGGCCTCATGATCCCTGGCATGGTGGGCAAGAACATCGAAAAATGGATCAAGGATGGCGACCTTCCCAAGACTGTCTCCAAGTATGGCAACAATATCGAAGAGATCTTTGTATGCTACGAGGAGCTCAAGGAGAAGTACGGCTCGCGCATGAAGGAGATCCCGATGGGTGCAGTTGGTATCTATACCTATGCCTCGAAATTCCGGACCGGGCTCCAGCAGATCATGGCGGGCAGCAGGAACTTCCGGCTCTCGACAATCACTCGTAATGACCTGATGGCACTCACCGAGGATGCAGCGGCAGTGTCCGGCATCGAGTACGTCATGGCAGCACGCTATGATGAAGCCATGGGTGCACTACTCGATTAAAAAACTGGTACATCGAGAACCGGATCTTATTCCGGTTTTTTTTTAGAGACCCGGGTTCCAAAAGATAAAAAAAATTCAAAGCGATGTGTTGGCAGGATTGTCAACAAAGATTTCCGGATTTGACTATTTTGTTTTTGTCTCTTTATTTGTAAATGCTTCGAGAATGGAAATGGTGATCCGGGTACCAAGGGTCGGCTGGAGGGATTCAAGCCAGAGAAAAAAACCTACGCGTGATGGTGTAGGACGCTCGTATTTGAAGTGCCCGTCTTTTACCTGCACCATCTTGAGGTACTCCTTTTTCTGCCGCGACCGCAGGTAAATGATCAGTTCATATCCCGGGAGATCTGTTGCGATGATTGCGTTCGAATAGAAATGTGAAAATTCCGAAAATTCAATGCGTTTGCCCCGGACCGACATCCCGTAGGTGTCGCACACCGCTTTGATTGCCTTGGGGTAGAGTGCCCCGTACAGAATCTTTTTTACAAGCATATCGGTGGGGGGTGAAGATCGGATGTTCTGTTTGAACCCGTTGTGAGTAATGCGTGCAAAAATCTCGCTTTTAACTTCTTCATGGAACTTTCGGTAATCGAACGGTTGTTTGAAACCAAGGTCTGTGGCAAGCACTAGTTTGGCGTGGTTTTCCGGTTTAGTATAAAGAATCCGGGGGCGGTAATGTTTAACGAGTTTTTTGATCTGCTCGCAGGAACTTGTAAAAATTATCGCGTTTTCTTTTGCTTTGGCCAAGCGTTTTACAACCGAATAATTAGAGATATCAAAAGAGGAGATGAGCAAAAATGGAACGGTCTTCTGGTTGTAAAGGTACCCTAGCAGGTTTTTCTTGAACAGGATCTCCTGCTCGAATTCCTTGAGATCTGAGGGGGAAGTGACTACTTCTGCAAATGCAACTTCGTTATCACTAGTGACGAGCAGCAGGTCGAATTCCGCAAGATCCTGACCGTTGCCCCGGATTACGATGTCACCATATTTTGAGTAGAATATCCCATTCTGCCCGAGTTGGGCAAGCCTCTGGGGTTTGGGGGCGTCAGCCCCTTTTCGTGCAAGGAATTTTATCCGGTCTGATTTTTTTGAAATGTCCAAAAACATCTCATATATGATCGCTTCAAACCATCTCCCTTCTGCAGTTCTCATTTTCTCGATATCGGGAGAGAAAAGCTTCTTTCGTTCGAGCTGGTTCATGTGTCGCGTGGCATTCAGGGCGATTGCCGCAGTCGGTTTGAAGTTTTTGAAATTATTCGAGAGCCACGGGATCATGAAATGCACAGAATATTTGTCCGCATAATAGATAACAATCTGCTTTCTTGCTAATTTGTGAATCATTTTTAACAAAGGAAAAATTTTAATAGTATGGAAATACATTTCCTTCGTACCTGAGCCATGTGATACCATAGCATGTGGTAAGGGGAAAGGAAAATATGGGGGGATTGAGAAATGCCGAAAGTAAAAACAATTTCCGGTATAGATCCGTTACCACGGTACATAATGCCGGATGAATCGGAACCTGAATACGGGGCAATCCTTGAACAGCTTCAGGACCATCGTAAATCACAGGTCGGCTCTTCGTATTATTATGTAAGA
>JAPKXV010000431.1:10691-12715 GCA_026394635.1 Methanoregula sp.
ATGTAAGAGCCGGTGATGATCGTTGCTGCCTGTGCAGGATTGTCCATGGAGGGGGCAAGGTGTTCTTCCATGAAATGATGGACCACCACAAATACGGAATATCAGATGAGGATATAGAGGAATCTCTGAGAATGGATACTGGATCTTTTACCTTGCCAGGACATTATCACATTTCACCGCGGATTGAACAGAAATTACGCGTATTGTACGATATTTAATACATTTTTTTGGGCTGCAATAGATTTGCATCAGGTAATAGGCATAGAAGGAGTCTATGAATATGGTGCTGCATTATGATGTAAGAAACGGCCCTATTATGAAAGCAGCAAAGATGGCACTGCAGACAGGCAATGTCAATTATGTCCTGATTTGGGTACCGGAAGAATCCGAGAATCAACTGAAAAATCTTTTAGAGAAGACGTTCTGTAAACGCAGAGACAGGAAGGATGTGCAGGATGTCGCCTTAGACTGGTATTTCAAGACGGTGAGCCGGCTCCACCGCTCAGGAGAGAGGGTACTATATACCTGTATAAAGCCCGATGACCTTAATGAGAGTCAGATCGTTCCGAAGGTGGAGAGAGCGATTGAAATTGGCGATGTGGAGGAAATTATCGGGGCTATCCCTCCTACCCGGGAAGGTGATTTAAGGCAACGCTTACGCAATGTCATAGATAAGAAGAACTATGACGTGAATAATGTTGCAGCTGGTCGAGCATATGTCTCAGCATTCATCGACTTCATCGTATACGTGCATAACCTCACCACAAGCATTCCGGGAGAAAAAAGTCACGCGGAGCATTGAAAAATGATTTGATATTGTATACTGTCTCTACAATGTTTATGTCTCCATCTCACCTGTACGGATCCTGATTGACTTTTCTAAAGGCATGATGAATATTTTGCCATCACCGATTTTTCCCGTGCGGGCTGCTTCAGTGATTGTGGCAACAAGGTTATCGACATCTGTGTCTCTAACCACAATCTCCAACTGAATTTTTGGCAGGAGATCAACGGTCATGAGACCGCCCCGGTACTGGAGAGTAATCCCCTTCTGTTCACCTCTCCCTTTGACCTCGGATATTGTCATACCGGCAAACCCTTTTTCTTCAAGAGCTTTTTTCACGAACTCAAATCGTTCGGGTTTGATAATTGCTTTTACCATTTTCATGGTGATCACCTTCAGGCACGCTCGCCGTGCTGGCTTATGTCGAGCCCAACATATTCTTCTTCTTCAGTTACGCGTAGTCCGATCGTTTTATCAACAATTACGGCAAGGATGTAGGTCACTACGAATGCATAGATGAGTGCGGAAAATGCCCCGACAGCGTTTGCCACAAACTGATGGACGTTTCCTTCGATAAGCCCAGAGGCTCCATTGATAGCTGCCACAGCGAAGATACCCGTGGCGAGTGCGCCCCATAAACCGCCCATGCCATGGATTGCCCAGGCGTCAAGGCTTTCATCAAGTCCTTTCCTGATGCGGAAGAGCATCATGCCATAGCAGAGCGCTCCGCCAATTGCACCGATTACAATTGCTGCCATTGGCGTGACGTACCCGGCTCCCGGAGTTATTGCGACAAGTCCGGCTACAGCACCTGATACAAACCCGAGCGAGCTTGGTTTGCCGTCAATCCAGCTGACAAGCAGCCATGCCATTGCTCCTGCTGCTGCAGCGGTGTTTGTGGTTACTAATGCGTTTGCAGCGAGTCCGTTAGCCGCGATCGCACTACCCGCGTTGAACCCGAACCAGCCGAACCAGAGAAGCGCAGCACCCAGGATTGTCATCGGGATATTGGCGGGCTCCAGTGCATACTGCCCAAACCCGACACGCTTTCCAATGACAAGTGCCAGTGCCAGCGAGGCAAATCCCGAACTGATATGAACGACGGTACCTCCGGCAAAGTCAAGTGAACCGAACTGTGCAGCCCATCCACCTCCCCACACCCAGTGGGCGAGAGGATCATAGACTATCGTCGTCCAGAGAAGGGCAAAGACAAGATATGCAGAAAACTTTACCCGTTCGG
>JAPKXV010000021.1 GCA_026394635.1 Methanoregula sp.
AACCTGAAAAATCCCCTCATTTTTTTTGGTTGCATCTTCACGGTGCTTTTTCTCCATACGGTTCAAATCCCTTCCTGTATCGTCCCCGGTTTACTTTTTTTTAATGTCAAGACCGATCAGCACAGTTTCCGTTTTGGAAAGGTCACCGATGATCTTTTTGACCGGTTCGGGGAGTTTCCGGATAAGGGTAGGGATCGCGATTATCTGGTCTCCTTTGGCAAGCTTCGGGTTGACCAGCAGATCGATCACCTCGATCTCGTATTCTCCTTTGAGATGCTCCTCGCAGATCTTCTTCAAATTGGCAAACGCAGTAAGGGATTTCGGGGTCTGCCCGGCAACATAAAGTCGCAGAATCCACGGTTTTTCTCCCGGTTGTTCCGGTCCGGCTTTTTTTGAATGTTTTGGGGTGGTCATCATGATCCTCCAATTGTCGTGCACGGTTGCCCGACTGTTCACCTGTCCGCAGAACGGTAGGTTGCCATATCCTTACGTTCGTCATTGATCATTGTCTCACGATCCTGATCCTGTTCGATCATAACCTGCATCTCCCGTTCTTCGTCTGCATACTTCTCCTTCAGAGCGGTAATATGCGTATCCATCAAACGCTTTTTCAGTTCAAGGTCGCGCCGTTTTCTTGTGATCTCCTGTTCCCGTGCCAGTTTGCCCGCCCGGTCTTTTATCATCTGTCCAGACCCCGCTGAGCCAAACAGCACCCCTTCGCTTCCGATATATACGTCGAGCAGCTGTATACAGCACCCCTTCGCTTCCGATATATACGTCGAGCAGCTGTATGCCATCGTCTGACAGGACAAATTCCCGTACCTGGTTGGAATGCGGCATTCCCCGGCTCTTGAGGATATAGAGCGCCCGGTTCCTTTCTCCGTTGCCTTCAATCGTTTTGAGTGCGATCCAGCTGTCCATGAGGGACGAGACATGATTTAGCGTGGATTCGATACCAAACTGGCTGAATGCCTGCTCACTGGTCAGGTTCGTATACAGGGAAGTGATATTTTTTGATTTGAGTTGATCGATCATGCGCATCATCATTGAGCGGACCTGAATCTCGTCACCGATGGAGAAGAGATTGGAGCAAGGTGCATCTCAAGCCCGAATGCTGTCGGACGAATCGCGTGGAACCGGAGAAGGTCATCATCTACCCCCTTTTGGAGGTCATACCCGATTGATCTCATGTTGCGGATGATCTGGCTCTGTGATTCTTCGAATGCAAAATACAGGCAGCGTTCCTTTCTCTGGCAGGCAGCGTCAATGAAAGCCGTAATAAGACTGGATTTTCCTGTGCCCGCTTCACCGGTGATGAGGACAGAACTTCCCCGATAGAATCCTTTTCCGGAAAGCATCGTGTCAAGACGCCCGATTCCCGTTGATACCCGGTCGGTAGATGCGATATGCGTGAGAGATAGGGAGGTGATGGGAAGGACGGTTATGCCCACTTCGCTGATCAGGAACGGATATTCGTCCGTCCCGTGTTTGCTGCCCCGGTACTTTACCACCCGGATGCGGCGGGTCGAGATCTGGTTCACCATTCGGTTATCAAGAGTTATGACACAGTCGGCAACATACTCTTCAAGCCCGAACCGGGTGAGCGTCTTTTCGCCCTGCTCACCAGTCACAATTGCGGTGATACCCCGGTCTTTTATCCGGTGATACCCCGGTCTTTTATCCATAAGAACAAACGCTGCAATTCGGAACGGATAAGATCCGCATTCGAGAACGCAGAGAAGAGCACCTCGATAGTGTCGAGTGCAATCCTTTTGGCTCCGATGGTGTCGATATGGTCGCCAAGCCGGATGAAGAGTCCTTCAAGGTCAAATTCCCCGGTTACCGTAATATCGTCAGGGTTTATCTGGATCTGGTCGATGATCAATTTTTTCTTACGAATGAGCTCCTCAAGGTCAAGCCCCAGCGACGCAAAATTTTTCACCAGGTCATCTTTGCGTTCTTCAAAGGTGATATAGACCCCGGGTTCACCGTGATCAAGGGCTCCCCGTGCAAGGAATTCCATGGCGATGAGAGTCTTTCCTGACCCTGCACCACCACATATGAGTGTTGGGCGCCCTTTGGGGAACCCCCCATCAGTGATGTCATCGAGCCCCAGGATTCCGGTAGGGCATTTCTCAAGAACGAGAATTTGTTTCCTTGCTTTCACGTCATCCTCTCCAAATGAGATAATACTTCTCAATTATCTTTCGATGATATATCTCCATTCGTGCGCTTTCATGAGGTATGAATAAAACCCGTATATCCGTAGAGTTGACATTTCCTGAAACGTTCTGGACCCTGTTCGTAGCGATGGCGGGCTGGTGCCGGTACAGGTTGTGGATCTGGTGACCGCTAAGCAGGTGGTCGGGTTGATTGTAGACATCACTCATGCACCCGCTTCTTTCATCCGCCACGCCCCTTTTGGCACCGTCATCTCTGATCGCGAACCGGGCACCTTTGACGGGTTCACCGTTTTCGGTGATCGTGATACCGGTGATGGCGAGAATCTCCCGTGAAAGTGCCAGACCAAGCCCGGTATTCTTGCCAAATCCGCGCTCGAAGATCTTCTCCTTCTCTTCAGCAATGACACCATCGCCATCGTCCTCACAGATGATGAGATGATCCCCCTCGCGTTCCTCTAAAGAGAACCGGATGGTTGTAATCTTCCCGCCGTATCGCGCCGCATTGTCCATCAGGTTATAGAAAACCTTGACAACCAGCGGGTCGGCGAATATCTCACCACCGGCAGGGAGATCATTTTTCATCACGACCTTTCCGATCTTTCCGAGCTGGGCTTCGCGAGCTGCCGTGTCTACAACTGTGCGGCAATCCTGCCATGCAGGGGCATTGATGCCGATGCTCTCGTATTCCTTGGTGAACTGGATCATTGCGGAGATCCGCTTTGCAGCACTGTTAACCTTCCCGAAATAATTATTGAAAGTGGGATCGAGTTGCTTCTTTTCGATAAGGGTAAGATACCCCATCAGCAGCGTGAGCTGGTTGTTAATGTCATGCCGGGTGATGCTGGAGAGGAGGGTGAGTTTTTTACTGGCAAGCGCAAGTGCCTCTTCTACCAGTTTTCTGTCGGTAATATCACTGCCGACCGATTGGTATTCAACAACCCTGCCGTCCGGATCAATCTTGACAAACTGAAACATAAAATTTCCCTGCAAACGAATCACCAGCTGACATTTCTCTCTATCGTGGAACTTCACACACCGGAAGGACGGGTGGTGATGTTCAGGGTACCCCCGGCAACCCGTGGAATTCCTACGGAATGGAAAGGATCGGTGTATGGTCGCATCCATGATTCCACCGGACAACTTGCTCTTCACAAGATTGAACGGATCCGGGATCAAAGTGCGAATCTGGATTGGTCTGCTCACATTTGTGAAAAGGCAACGATTGCCGATCTTGATCCGGCAGCTATCGCGTTCGCCCGGCAGGAATACAAGAAAAAGAATCCCCGTCTTGTCAAAGATGTTGATTCGTGGTCGGATGCGGAATTCTTAAACAGGGTCGGGTTGTGCATTGACGGGAGGATTACCATTCTGGAGTCGAGAGAGACTATGCCCATTTTGGGCTCCCCATCATCCTTGCTATCGACAAGGTTTTTGAAAAGATCCGGAACCTTACCGTCCGGCATATGACCGGCGACACACT
>JAPKXV010000002.1 GCA_026394635.1 Methanoregula sp.
TTTATGGGCATTTGTGCATGTTGAAAAATGATCGCGATTTAAACGGGTTTTAAGGGCCCCCAGAGGGCATTATATGGGGCTCAATTCTGCCCCAGTTTGGTAAACGGAGCCCGTTTTACCCCATTAATTCTACACGATCTGTCATTTACACTCTTTTAACAGATTTTAGGTGAAATCCCGTATTGCACCCGCTGAGCAGATAGATTTTTTCTGGCAAACGGTATGAAATGTTTTTACCGCTTGACCGATAGCAAGAAAATCCCAGAAACTTTTTTTCGCCATCCGGATTCGCGGCATGCGGTGTGATGGTGAGATTGGCTTCCGGTCTTTTCCGGAGAGGAGTGCTAGGTAATAAAAACCGGAGAGGAGTGCTAGGTAATAAAAACCAGACGCCTCGACTTGATTGCCGGCTGCTTTGACTGGAGTCCCGCACAACCGGTGACAACAAGTGCCGGAAATAAATTTTCGTGATCAAATATTTACTCCTCAATGCAGATTCGTTACATTATAAAATGTATGCGTGGAGATAATTTACATCACACTGGGACGCCCGTAATTCATAATTTCCTCAAATTCGGGGGGGGAAGTGTTTCTACATTGAAGTGGATGAACCGATACTGGATTGGAGTAATCCTTCTCATTTTCATGGTAATTGCTTTTGTCCTTCGGGCACTACCAACCCTTTTCATCAAAGATCCGGGTTTTCTGTATATCTATGATACAGATTCGTGGTATAACCTGAGACAAATTGAGGTAATGGTTAATAATTTTCCCCTGTATAACTGGTTTGACCCCTTGACAGCTTTTCCCACCGGTAAAATTATTGACTGGGGTCCGCTCTTTCCCTTCCTTGCCGCATCGCTCTGCATCCTGACCGGTGCAGCAACACAGAGCGCGATCGTCTTTGTATCCGGCTGGGTTTCACCCTTCATGGCAGTTGTCATGGTGCCGGTGATGTATTATCTCGGAAAGACGCTCTGGGACTGGAAAACGGGGATTGTAGCTGCAGGACTGATCGCTGTGATTTCGGCCCAGTACTTTATCATTTCATCCTATGGCTTGGTTGACCATCATGTTGCAGAAGTTCTTTTCAGTACGCTCTTTCTTCTCTCATACGTCTATACTTTATCTTATGTGAAACACCACCCGGTTGACTGGAGATTGCATACCTCCCTTATTTTTCCGGTCGCGTTTTCGGTTCTATCCGGAGTAATTTATTTCCTCGGGCTCCTCACATCGACGACTGTTATTCTCATGCTGATCGTTATTGCAGTCTTCACGTTTGTTAGTGGATTCTCTCTCGGGTCATTCTGCCGATGATCTCCTCATCCTGAACCTTGTATTCTTATCGGTATCAACCATCCTTCTTTTTGTCTTTGGATTCAAACAACCGGGAGTTTCACTCACCCAGTACTCCATCGGTCTTGTATATGTGAACGGGTTACTTATCGCTGGAACTGTACTGCTGTATGCTTTTTTACGGATTTTTTCAGGGAAACGATGGCTGTTTCTGGGGAGTATTGCAGTCCTCGCTGTGTTCGGCTTCGTTTTGATCCAGAGCATCCCCCCCCTCCAGACAGTTATCAGCCAGGGAATGGAACTGTTATTCGGCTCCTCTACCTATGCTGTCAGCATAGTCGAGACCCTGCCATGGACATTATCCGGTGCATGGGATCAATTCAATGTTGCGCTCATCCTGATGGCAGGAGGGTTGCTCATCCTCGGCTATTCTGTTGTAAAAAAGAGAGACGATGTGTCGGTTTTTCTGCTGGTATGGTTTGTCGTCATGCTCCTCCTCACAATCCAGTTCCAGCGATTTGTCTATTATTTTACGGTCAATGTCGCTTTGCTGGCTGCGATCTGTGTTATGGAATCTGTACGATGGAGAGAAGACTGGATTGTTTATCGCCTTTCCCGAGTGTTTCCCGGTCGTTTTTTACGTTCACATGCTCCGGTAGCTACCCGCGGTGATTTCACAACAACGGCTCCGTCAAAAAGAGATAAAAAGAGAGCGCTGAAACGTCCACCCGGAGTTCCGGTTCATTACACGGATACACTCAAGGATCTCATCGTGATTATAGTAGTACTTCTCACCATTATTCTCTGTGCGATCTCACTCACCCAGGATATCACGTATGGTATGAGTACTCCCAGGCATCAGCTCTCTCCGGACTGGATGGAATCACTGGAATGGCTGGGGAACCATACCCCCGATACCGGTGTTAATTACTTCCAACAGTATGAAGCGCGTGGATTTTCCTATCCCCCACAGGCATATGGCATCATGGCAAGCTGGGATGCCGGTCATTGGATCACCTTTATCGCCCAACGCATACCTATCACGAATCCGTTTCAGGACCACCTTGCTGGTCCTTCAGGTGCTGCCGCGTTCTTCCTCAATGGGAACGAGTCCCAAGCTGATGCTATTCTCGCAAAGAACGGGGGACGATATGTGATCACGGATTCAACGATGGCAGTGGACCGGTTCACGAACCTTGTTCCCTGGGAAAGCGGTTCGACCGACATTTCCCCCTACATCAAATGGTTCGTCGTCCCGGATCAAAATAATCCCTCGCATTTGCAGAAGATCCATCTTTTCGATGACACCTATTTCCAGACCTTGGTTGTCCGGCTCCAAAATTTTGACGGATCTATGACGCGCCCGACTACAGTGGAATATGTCCAGTACGTCATCCGGTATGTGCCGGCACCGGGCGAAACTGCAGGGGATGTGAACGGGTATACACGGGTCATCGCGAGCGACGAGGAACAGGATATTACCCGAATCCCGAATGATACTGTACTTGTGAGAGCGGGAAAGGACATCACTACCGGTCGGTTTGCCGACCTGTTCTCTGATCTGCCAAATCGTACCCTACAGGAAATCCCGGCGCTGAAACATTATCGGCTCATCCATGAGTCCCCCAACAACGCATCGGTACAGATTTTCCCGGAATCGGGTATTACCACACTTCCTGATATCAAATACGTGAAGATTTTCGAGTATGTCACAGGAGCACATATTTCCGGTGAGGGCATCATCGAGGTGCCGATTGTGACAAATACCGGAAGGTCGTTTGTCTACCGGCAGGCAAGCGATAACGGGGAGTTTATCGTTCCCTACTCGACTGAGGGCATGTCCTCTGGTGTGTACGCGACGGGACCATACCATATTGTGGGTACTTTGCGGAATATTTCCGTAACAGAAGATGATGTTATGAATGGCAGCCGGGTTTCGGGATAACTCATCTCTTTTAACACCAATTCATTGTGTGGGGTAATGATCTTTCAGTTCATGATAATGGATCCCTTGGGGACTTTCACCCAGAATAAGGGCATTTTGGGCTGATATTATTCATCGGATCTGCAGGAGATCGCGCCACAGAAAGAAGATCTTGAGATCCTTAAAAAAGACAAAATAGGAAAAATCAATGACCAAGAGTGAGTTGTCTGGAAACGGGTCAATATTGATACGCGATTACGGTTTTGCCCCTCATGTTGACCATCCCCAATAATTTCATGTTTTTTTGCAGATGAACCATCACCGCCTCACCGGACATTAATACATGATTATATCAAGTGCATCAATTTCCCGATAATGCTCGTCACGGGTGATAAGAGGCTCATTGTGGCGGAGTGCAATCGCGGCGATCAACTCATCGAATGTAGATATATGTCGCCCGGTTCCAGTGAGACGGCATGCAATATCTGCATAGATCCCCGCCGCTTCCGCATCGAAAGGTACAATGGGAAAGAAATCAAGGAATTTTTCCGAGATCTCATAGAACTCCCGTTTCCGGCTTAGTTTTGCCCCGTACAGAAATTCCGCACTGCTGATTGCCGTGGTCTTAAGATCAGGGTACTGTGAGACGATCTGTTCTGCATCTGGCTCACCTTTGATGAGATCAA
>JAPKXV010000355.1 GCA_026394635.1 Methanoregula sp.
ACCTGGCTTGAGCAACGGGCATAAACCCAACCGATCCCCATCGGCCCCATTATGCAGGAAAGGAGTATTAATATCAGGGTTTCTATATGGCTGTAGAGAGGGGATCGTACGCGAAATAAACTCCGGAAAACCAGCAACCGCCTTCGTACCATCCTGAAATCGTGGCGGACCTGCATCCTGCTCGCATTCCTCGGGGCATGCGCCGGTATCCCGTACCATCTCGATTTTATCCGGATCACCACGGGACGAATCCTTACCGATCTTCCGTCAACCCTCTACTACTCGTCATGGGTCTTCTCCGATCTCTTCTTTCCGGCTGTAGTAGCCTCCTTCTGCGGTATCGGGATTCTGGTGGAGAAATTCCCCAACGTCACCCTCCACCCGCTGCCCGGCCCGCTGGAGGAGCACGCGACAACAGAATCTGCCATCACGCAGGCAATCCTGACCGGTGCAATCCTCGGCCTCTTCCTGATGGTGCTGATTCCGGTATCCGACCTCTTCATTACTGTCGTCTCGAACAACGATGTCGGGAGTCTCGTTGACCGGATTGATTCGTATAAAGCATTCCTCATTGCCTGCTCAGCCGGGATCATCGAGGAACTGCAATACCGGCTGGGCTTAATGACCCTTTTCCTGTACCTTGGGACCATCTTCACCCGGGAAACGTACCCCGGCCGGGGTGTGTTCTGGGCGGCAAACCTCCTCGCAGTCGTGCCCTTCGGTCTCCTCCACCTGTACAACGTCATCGCGCTCGGCGGGAGCCTCACCCCGGCGGTGGTCGGGATCGTGCTCGTCTGGAACGGGGTGGCAGGCCTCGGGTTCGGGCTGCTGTACTGGAAGAAAGGGCTTGCTGCAGCGATCACCGGGCATATCACGATGGATATCTTCTTAAAAGTGCTCGCACCCCTCATCTTCGTATGATCCGGTAATCCTGACGCGGTGATGGTATAGGATACCCGACGGGAAATTGGCTTACAAAAAGGCACTTTTAAAAGGATATTGCGACAACCGCCATCTTCCGGGGAAGAGAGCCGTACCGGTACAGTCCCAGGTCAGGATTCCGGAGAATACTATAAGAAGATTATTTATCCTTCTTATTAAAATTGCAGTGTTTTTTTAAGAAGTTCCGGATCTTCTCGGACTCGAGATACCCCATATCCAGCCGGTTGATGATCCCGTTGATGATTGCGACCTGTTTTACGACAAGCTCTCTCTCTTCCGGTTCAAGATTGTTGAGACTCATGATGATGATCTGGAGGGGATTTCGTATGTGGTCATTGAGGATGGCGAATTTCTCCATGTTGTCGCCGATCTGGCTGAACGCCTCGTCCCGTATCTTCTCATTCTCGATCCGCTCGGTGATGTCATGGCATACCGCAAGAACGGCAGGCCGGCCCAGCTGGTGGAAGATATGGGCATAGATCTCAACGGGGATCGTACTCTTGTCTTTTCGGACAAACGTGGCCCGGATTATACAATGCTGTTTCCCGGTGCATTCCAAAGCGAGGTCACAGATGCTCTTCTTCCCGTTGTCGTTAAAGACATCCCCGGGGGAGCGCGCAAGGAACTCATCCCGGGTATACCCGAGGTGCTGGCAGCCGGCATCGTTGATCTCGATCATCGATTCCGGCGTTCCGGCCCCGGACATGCTGAAGACGAAGACAATGTCATTGCTGCTGTTGAAGAAGATACGGTACCGCTCTTCGCTCTGGATCAGCCGGGTTTTAATCCGGGCATGAACCGCCTCGATCTCTTTTAACATCCAGTTGATGGCGCCGGCAAGATGCCCCAGCTCGTCATTCCCCGAATCTGAGACCCGGATGGAACAGTCACCGGTCTTTCCAACCTTACTGACTTCGCCGCTCAAACGGGTGACCCGGGAGAGCACGGTCGTCTCCAGCAGCAGCAGGATTACGATACCAAAAGACAGCCAGGCAACAAAAAAGAGAAAGATAAACGAGGCCGTGGTCGATCGCCCCTGAGTATAGATCTCCCGGGGAAGTGCTACGCGCAGGAGTAAGGCCGGTGATTCATAAATATCATTGATCCGGGTATAGGTTACAATCGTACTCTCATTGATCGGGAAGCTTGTCACCGGTGCATTACGGCTATAGTACGTGTCATTCACCTGTTTGAGGAAAATCAGGTTTTCCCCCGTTAACCGGTCCCGTGCATCCCGTACATCCTGCGGGAGATTCGCATCATTATACGAGTACATCTCGATGGAGCTGTTCGTCAGTGCGGAGATCTGCATCAGCACCTGCTGATCGAGATATCTCCCGAACAGGATGCTCCCGACAGCCTCGTTGTCTTTCCCGGGCAGGGTAATCCACCGCAGGGAGACAAGCATGGGGCCCTCGGGAAGCATGATTATCCCCCGGACCCCGTAGGCATTGGCATATCTGTACAACTGGTTTTCAGGAACAAGGTGGGAGAGCAGGCTTTCCTGGACCGGCATTGAATGGCGGGCATTGATGTCGTACATCCTTCCGGCAACGATCTTCCCGTCCATATCAGACAGGAGGATGACATTGTACTGGAGACTCTCAAAATTCTGGTCAGTAATGAGCAATTCGGAAGATGCATTCCGGGGATTGCGGAAGAGATTGATAATATCTTCCCGGTTCTTCCATTCATCCCCCATCGTATCCATCTGGACAAGGTCATAGCTGAGACCACTGACGACCCGGTTGATATCACTGTCTGCCTGTTTCTGCTCGATTGCCGTAAAGCCGCCGAGTATGATGTACTCGGACAGCGCGAAGAGAACGATGATGAGGCCCAGAAGAGTGAAGGTAATGATCAGTATCGTCTTTTTACGGATTTCCATAGGGAGGTTTCCTGGATCAGGTCAGAGGAGTATGCGTATATGATCATAACCTTCTTACTACAGAGTCATATCAACTGCATCTTGTAAAAATGTACCCATCCAGAAAAATTAAAATTATGATGGGTTTTTCGGTTCTTGTTGCAGGGTTGTTATAATTCTTACGGGATCATTCAGGAGATAAAGAGTAATTATTTACAGGGTCTGCACGAACTTTATCGAAGGGATGCTGATCTGGTTGTAATATTCCTCAGTGTACCCGTCAGAGAAATGAATGGGAGTAACTCACGGGGCAAACCAGTACTGGTTTAAGACCTTTTCAGCTTCGACAAACGAGAGAGCCGGCGTCCTCATCAGGACAGTACCATCGCGCTCCTGTACTGATGCAAATCCCTGCACCATGAACTGCGACCTTCCCCCGTCGGCGACCATGACGGTGACGGGTTTTTTATAATTGCTCTCCAGCGCTTTTTTAAGTTCTGCACCGGGATCGGCAATGCGCATGAAAA
>JAPKXV010000220.1 GCA_026394635.1 Methanoregula sp.
GTTAAAAGTGATGAACAGCGGTGGGCTGCACATACCCGGAACCTGTCAGGGGCTCAGGAGATCCAGATTTCGGATCTGACACCCGCCACTCCCGATGCAATGGTTTGGTGCGGGAAATGAACCATTGCAGGAAAAATGTGCGGTGAATGTGTCGCGGCATGGCGGGATTTCTTTTTTATAAATCCTTAAGATAGGGGGATTTTTGGGATGTTTGCCGTTCCCGCAGGGAAGGGCAAACTGGAGAAGATGTCCATCGGGACATCTTCGATTTGCGACAAAAATTATTACCAAGAGTTTACAAGAAATAATTTTTTAATTATCTGACGAACCTTGTCGGATCATCCTCATGTTAAAGCACTTCGATGATCTCCTGGCTCCGCTGCTCTGCAAGCTTTTTATTGACAAAATGCTGGACGATGACACCAAGTATTGCCGATGCGAGCCCGATGGTGGTGGAGTACAGGATATACGTGCCTGCATCCGTCATGGTGAGCGGGAAGTCCGGCACACCATTCACGGTGATAAGATAGACACTGGCACCATAGAGAATGAGCCCCAGAGCCGTCACAAAGAAGGGAAAGATGATCACCTTTCCCAGCTGCTCCCGCTCGTTCATGAAGACATCAATAATGATCCCCACAGAGACAATGATGCCGGCAATGATCAGCCATTCGACTGAACCATAAATAAACGTCATGAGATAGAGCAGGATGCCAAGGCTCCCGTCAGATGCATAAAATTTCAGGAGGGTTATAAACCCCATGACAATCCCGATACCTGCCAGTAAGATTGTCGTCGTGTAGGTCACAAATGAGAACCTGCCACGGGTGAGTGATACCCGCAACGCATCGATCGTCCCATGCACGATCTCATCGACCCCGAACCCTTTATAGAGAAGATAACAGCCGATGACACCAACGACGATGATGGTTGCAGTGCCCGGGTATCCCAGAAGATATGCAGAGGCATAGAGCAGCATTGCAAGGCCCAGCGGGACCAGCACTATCCGTGAAATCTTGGGGTCATCGAGAAGTTTCCTTAAAATATAGTAGGTCCCTTCGAGGTTGGGCATCTGGTTGACAATAACCCGGCGGATACTGCTGACGGGAATTTTTGCCTGGATGATCGGGATAACATACTCGTCCTCTGCCCCATCCGATACGAGAATACAGTTCGTTGCCTGCGTCTCTTTGACAACCTGTTCCAAAGTTGCGGCAATCTTGCGGTCCCCCTCAATCATATGCATGTGGTTTCCGGAGATGACCGCGACCTGCACATCCTCCCCTTTTGCCGTGAGATCGTCAAAGATTTTTACTGCATAGAAAATCGCATTGGTATCTGAGTCTTCCGGGTCGGCGAGTGCAAGGGTATTGGCAGCTTTGAGGCAGGCAGCCCGGCCGACGCATGGACTTTGAACGGAAGCCTTGTATCCTATGTCGTCATCGCGATCGACACTGAGGACTAATGTACGTCCCTGAACCATTGTACCTAAACACTCAATTGCAAATCTATTAAATCATTCCTGATATTAAAAAATAAAATTAAATGAGTTTTGAACGCTGGAGGAGGAGGATATCATCAGTGGTAAGTTTTTCGCCAGCCCTGAAATTCTTGAACAGGTGTTCGGCTTCTTTCCTGACTGCCTTCTGTTCTTTGGTGACCTTGACTTTCTTGGTCTTCTTGCGAAGTCCGGAAATGACCTTGTCGTAGTCCCGCAACTCTTTCTGGCACGCGATGAAGAACTTGTGTTCAGAGTCTGCGGACTCCTGTGCCTCAACAAAACTCCTGTGGCTTGAGTCAGCTGCTTCCCGGGACTTATCGGCTTTCCTGTAGGACTCAACCATGAGATCATGGTGCTTCTGGGCCAGCTCTGCGATCTCGGTGACTTTGGCATGCAGGTCTGATGCCAGCTTACGGAGATCACGTGCTGATGTCACCTTTGTACGCATCTCCTTATTCTGCTCGAGCTCTGCTTCCTGCTCTTTTACCTGCCCCCGCATCTGTTTGATCTTTTCGATCAGCTCGCGCTCCTTTTCCGTGGAAAAGACTTGCGTCTCCTGCATCATTTCGAGGTGCTCGATCTGTTTCTGTACCTCTTTTATTCCCCGGCTCTTGGGGCTGCCATGCTCTTTTCATTGAGATCATTGCGCTGCACCTTGAGCTCAATGACCTCCTGGTTGTATTTATCGCGGAGGTCCTTGTTTTTCTGGGCTTCGTCAACAAACTCGCGGGTCTGGTTGTTCAACGTGTTGCGTTCGCGTGCAGACTTGCTTGCCGCAGAATTGAGCTCGTTGCGTAAGTTTTTATGCTGTTCAGACTCTGCGAGTGTTTTCTTTCGCTTTTCAATCAGGTCGTTTATCATGGATCAGTCCTCCAGAAATCCCGGCAGGGAGGGTGTAAATGATGTGGTTGAGGCACGAAAATTAAGCCGGAGCAGGCAGTCTCCGGTATGATTACAGGAATACCCTGAATGCGGGATACAGGGTAAAAAACATCAGAAAAAGGTCTTATAATGCAATTTTGATAAGATTCAGGACAATCGTCCTTGTTCAGCATTCTGTTCATGATGTTCAACTCCCGGTACCAGGGTGCATATCGATTTTGTGCGCCCCACATCCTCCCAGCGAAGGATAAGTGAAATGTACTACTACTAAAAGACTGGAATTTACTTAAGCATTTCGTAGAATATGGCCTGAACCCGACAGGATTGCCGACCGGAAGCGGTAATGTATGACCCGGTAATGGATTTTTTTCTCTAACGACAGAAAAAGGAGGTTTGAACCTGATTGGATCAGGTACACCTTCTTGGTATATCTGGTGACTACTGGTTGTTTTCAACCAGCTTTTCCCTTCATTTTTGGGAGAATGTTATCATGGAAATTTTTCTGGGGACGTGAGTGTGCGTGGTGGTGTGATTATCCGACCCATTCCAGCAGGCCGCCGCCGCTTGACTGGTCGCGGGACTTGCTGCGGGTCTGGGGCATCTCGACTGCCTTGGGGTTTGCCTTCTTGTTCTCAATGTCCTGGATGGTGGTCTTGTACGACTGCCGTGTTCCGAGGATCTGGGCACTCTTGACTCCGGTCATGATTGCAAGGACGCGGATCTTGCCCTCCATGTCGCTCCTGACGCGGGCGCCCCAGATAACATCTGCATGCGGATCGAGCTCGTACGTGAGCGAGGTTGCCACCTCTTCTGCGTCCTGCAGGGTAAGGTCGGTGCCGCCCGTGATGTGGATCAGGCTTCCGGTTGCGCCGCGATAATCAATATCGAGCATCGGGTTGCTCAGGCACTCGCGGACAACGCTTTCTGCCTTGTTCTGCTGCTTGCTCTCTCCGACAAGCATGACAGCGACGCCGCCCTTGCTCATGATTGCACGGACGTCAGCGTAGTCGATGTTGATCAGGGACGGTTCGGTGATGGTCTCAGAAATACCCTTGACGGTCTCACCAATAAGCTGGTCCATCACGGAGAATGCCTGGCCCAGCGGGAGGTTCGGGACAAAGGTCTTCAGCCGGTTATTATCAAGAACAATCACGGAATCTGCGGCAGAAGCAAGTGCCTCAAGACCCTCTTCGGCCCGGATGAGGCGTGCCTTTTCAACTTGGAACGGATAACTGACCATTCCAACGACAATTGCGCCCTGCTCTTTTGCGATCTGGGCTACAACCGGTGCGGCACCGGTACCGGTACCGCCACCCATACCAGCGGTGATGAAACAGAGGTCAGCCGATTCAAGTAATGCTTCGAGTGTCGGGCGTGCCATCTCTGCGGCGCGTTTCCCGATATCCGGATACCCGCCTGCACCAAGACCCTTGGTCAGGGATTTGCCGATCAGGACGCGTTTGTCAGCCTGGACCATATCCAGGTGCTGCTTGTCAGTATTGATCGCAATCGTTTCAGCACCGGCGACACCCATGTGATGGATGCGGTTCACGGTGTTGTTTCCGGCGCCACCACAACCTACGATGACTATCCTCGGTTGTCCGATAAAGTCGTCTTCCATTGCATTGGAGCCGGGCTTGTTAACTTCCTTTTCAAGCTCGGCGTTTTTCAGCGCATCGTTAATTATGCTTTGCATGTCTACCCTCTCATACCTTGAATGAAACCTGGTCACTGTCTTTTAAGACACGGCTGGCACGTTTTTCTACGAGCTCACGAACGGCCGCCCGAACCGCCTCGGAGACGTTGGGATATTCGCCAACGTCTACCATGTGCTGGAGGAGGTTGATCTGCTGTTCCGGAAGCCGGAGTGTGATTCGCTGCATCATCGTATCTCACATTTCTGACATATGTCAGTCATCTGTCATCCATATGTCAGACAGAGAGAACCTTCATGTCTGACTTAACCAGATGAATCAAAATATAACATGAATGTATAAAAACTTTCTTCTTTACTTTGAATCCCTCCACAAAACGCATTTATGGGTTCCGATGCAACAAACTGGGTAATTATCGGGTTTTGATCATGGTAGATCCCTACAAAAAAAAAGTAGTGCATGGGGGGTGCGGGAAGCGGCAGCATGAAAAAACCCGGAAAAACGTGCTGGATTTCAGCGCGAGTACAAATCCCATGCCCCCCACCATTCCCTGGACATGTGACCCGTTTTACCTAAAACATTATCCCGATGATAATTATTCTGCACTCAAGGAGGTCATCGCGAAGACGTTCCACCGGAATGTCGATGAGATCTGTGTTGGCAACGGATCGATTGAACTGATCCGGGTTTTTTGTCATGTTGCATTCCGGCAGTTCAGGACATTTTTCACAGAAACCCCGACATTTATGGAGTATGAGTATTCCGCGCATCTTGCCGGCGGAAAAAGAGTGACAGGAAGGACTGATGCGGATATCCGGTTTATCTGTAACCCGAATAACCCGACCGGAACCTTACGAGAAAAAGATGCAATGCTTTCGCTTCTTCATGAAGCTGAATTGTGCAAAGGTATTCTCTGTGCTGATGAAGCCTTCATCGAGCTGGCGGACCCAGCCCAGAGCCTTGGTGATATCCGGAACGAACATCTTATTGTACTCAGATCTCTTACCAAATGCTTCTCGGTTCCCGGGATACGGTTCGGCTACGGTTTTGGTGACCCCAATCTCATCACGCAAATAGAGGCGATGCGTCCTCCCTGGAGCGTGAATGCATACGCCGAGGCGTTTGCCATCCAGGCATTTTCCCATTATTCTGAACTCGAAGAATCCCGGAAATTTATCGGACGGGAGCGTGACTGGCTGTATGAACATCTTTCTGCACTTGGCCTGCGCTCATTACCCTCATCGGTAAATTTCCTGCTCATCGATACCGGGCAACCGGCAGGAGAACTGGTTAAAAAACTGCAAAATGTGGACATACTTGTGCGGGACTGCACGTCATTTGGCCTGCCGACAACAATCCGTATTGCCGTCCGCACCCGCGATGAAAACCGTTCTCTTCTGGAGGCTCTTGCACGATGCTTGCCCTGATTATGGCAGGTGGTACGGGCAGCCGGCTGAACCTCGGTGAAAAACCTCTGGTAACGATCGCGGGGCGACCCATGATTGCCTATGTTATCCGGGCTTTCGGGATGTATGGATGCCATATCGTAGTCGTTGCATCAGATAAGACTCCCATGACCCGGAACTGGTGCAGGGTTTCCGGCATCGACCTGTATTGTGCACAGGGGACCGGGTTTGTTGAAGATATGGTCGAGGTAGTTTCTGCTCTCGGTGAGCAGCAGCCGGTTTTTGTCTCGGTATCAGACCTGCCCTGCCTCCATGCCGGTATTTTAAAAGCAATCCATTTGGCATATGCAACATCAAAAAAGGAAGCCTGTTCCAGCTGGGTACCGGTCTCCCTTGTCAGAAACCACCGTGACCTCCTGTACCGGGAGAATATTGACGGTATTGAAGCGTGCCCGTGCGGCGTCAATATTCTTCGGGGCGACAGGATTGCAGACCCCCAGGACGAACTCCGTTTGCTGCTCCACGAACCCCGGCTTGCCTATAACGTGAATACCCGTACAGACCTGACTTTGGCAGAAGCATACCTGATGGATCCTTCGCACAGCCATGAAGCCGGTTTACCCTGAATATCCCGCTTGATAAAAATGTTCGGGAATCCCGTAGCGTGTCCCGGCTCCGAAAATATCCTCAAATTGTCCAGATTTATCAGAACGCATATTAAGATGCATACCCCATATCAGTGTATATGGTGGTTTCGCAGGAGATCGAGCTCTCCGGTCATATCATCGATTCGGGCATCATGACCCAGGTCTTTGACCGGGTTATGGATATGGGCGGTAACTTCGAGATCCTTGTCTTTGATATCGGAAAGGAGAAGACCGACCCGAGTTACGCACGCCTCCGGATCGCTGCGGCAAACCGGGAAAAACTGCGGTTTATCCTGTCGGAGCTCCACCGGTTCGGTGCCCGTCCTCTTGAGGTCAAAGATGTACATGGGGTTTTAGCTGAGCGCGATCGTGTCGGTCCCAAAGGGTTCTACCTGACAACGAACCATCCGACGGAGATAAAATTTAACGGGGAATGGATTCCGGTTGAATGTATCGAGATGGACTGCCTGGTTGTGATGGATAAAGGAGCAAAGCGATCATTTTGTACCCCCCTGGGAAAAATCAGAAAAGGAGACCTTGTTATTGTTGGTGAGCAGGGCGTCAAGGTACAGTATCCCGAACGCCCCCGCGAGCAGAGCAACTTTGAATTTATGCATGGTACGGTCTCATCGGAGCGACCCAGTGTCACCCTGATTGCAAAAATTGCTGAGGAGATTATCGATGTCCATGCCAAAGGAGGTAAGATTGTTCTGGTTGGCGGGCCCGCGATCATCCATACGGGCGCAGCTAAGGCAGTCGCAGAGATGGTACGGAAAGGGTACATCAACATTCTCTTTGCCGGCAATGCACTCGCAACGCATGATATCGAGTACAACCTTTTCGGGACATCGCTGGGTATGGATATTTCTACCGGGAAACCCGTGATGGGCGGGCACAAGCATCATATCTATGCGATCAACGAGATCATGCGGGCTGGTTCGATCAGGCAGGCGGTAGAGAAAGGGGTGATCTCGGGCGGGATCATGTACGAATGCGTAAAAAACAATGTTCCCTTTGTACTTGCCGGTTCAATCCGCGATGACGGGCCCCTGCCTGACGTGATCACGGATGCAATGGCTGCGCAGGAAGCGATGCGCCGGCAGCTGGACGGGTGCAGCATGGTACTGATGGTTGCAACCCTTCTTCATTCAGTAGCCGTCGGTAACTGCCTGCCCTCCAGCGTCAAGACGATATGCGTTGACATCAATCCTGCGGCGCTCACCAAGCTGATGGACCGTGGGACGATGCAGGCTATCGGTGTCGTCAGTGATGCCGGGACGTTCTTCCCCTTGCTTGCAAAACAGATCGAGATGCAGAAACGATAAAAAAAAAGGGGATAGTCCCAATTTAACCACTAAAATAAAAATTTATTTAAGAAGTGAAAAAATGAAAAATATAATTCCGCATCTTGGGGGTCGCCACAGCGGCGGGGGCGGAGGCAAATGCCGAAGCCCCCAGGAGCGTCATCAACTGATATTTTTGATAAATCGTACAGAAAAGTTAGTCGCTAGAATGGGACTATACCCAAAAAAATAAGATTCAGCCGGTGAGTGGCATACAAAAAGGCATCTCCTGGTTGAGGATATAGTGCCATTCCTCTTTACATTCGCACTCTGTTTCCAAAAGCGAGGTAATGAGATCCCTGCCCGCGGTGAGGGAATAATCACGGATGCCTTTTACGATCACGTCATCGCAGGTCCCACAGTTATGGGCTCCCCTCTGCCTCCCGCCCCCCACGGGATCGCACGTGAGATGAACGGGAGAGTCCTGCAGGATCTCAAGGACACTCCAGAGGTAGGGGGGACGGTATGCCCCGCGTTTCCAGTACCATTCCAGATCGGTCCGGTTCTGTACGGTGCACGGGTTCAAGGATATCAGATCTGCATACTGCATCGCAGCCTTAATTGAGGTCTTGATATCCTCAAGTGCTTCCTTTTCCGTCAAAAAGAGCGGTTTGAACAGGAGATATGCTTTTACGCCAACACCTGATGCCCGTGCCCGTGCAGCTGCTTGGGTAAAATCAGAGAATAAAAATCCCTTCCTGATGCATTTTTCCCGGACCAGATCGTCTGAAGTCTCAAGCCCAATCGCACAGAACAGGGGTGTTTTCCAGCTCCCGTCATCGATTGCCAGAAGAAACGGTAATACGGATTCTTCAGTAACAAATTCAGGACGGGTCTCCGCGATAACGATCTTGCCATGAAATGCTGATGCAATCCTGTTCCGGACATCTGGGGGGATTTCACGGGGGTCAAAAAAACTTCCCGAAGTAAAAATTTTTACCATCTGGTATTCATCAGGTTGGTGTTGTTCCCCTATCCAGGCGAGTTGGGAGAGCAGGTTTTTCTCATACGATTCCGGGGATAGTGTGCCGGTGTA
>JAPKXV010000156.1 GCA_026394635.1 Methanoregula sp.
GCGCCGGCACAGCATCCCCTGCGAGTTCAAGGGCGACGTGGACTTCATGCGGCTGCCGGTCATCCGCGACATGATGGCGTACCTGAGAACCATCAACAACCCGCTCACCGCCGGGCTCGCCCTCAACCGTATCATGAAGGTATGTTCAGTTCCCGAAACCGTCGTCCAGACCATCAATGCCCATGCGGCAAACCGGGTAACGGATTCAGAGATCGAGACTGACTGCGTGTACGAGATCATGCAGGATGCCGGGACGGTCGTGCCCGGGCATGCCGACCAGATCGCCGGGATCCTCCGGATGCTTGAGCATTTTGTCGAGGGTAAGGAAGAGCACACCCTCGCCGGGCTCGTTTACGAAGTGATGATGCTGGCATCCGGGCTCTACCGCTCGGCTCTTGCCGACAATGCTGCCAGGACCCGGCTCTTCCTCACAAAATTCTATGAGATTGCGCAGGAATATGACAAGCTCACCCGGAATGCCACGCTTGGGGACTTTCTCGATTATCTCGGGTACTTGTCGGAATTTTCCGTGGATATTGAGGAGCGCGAGGTAAGTAACACCGTCCAGATCCTCACGGTTCACAAGAGCAAGGGAAAGGAATTCCCGGTCGTGTTTGTCGTGGACCTTGCCCAGCGGCGGTTTCCGTTAAATTACAAGTCAAAGAAGTTTCATGTGCCTGCTGATCTTGCCCGTGGTCTCCGGACCGGGGAGGACGAAAAAGCACTGTTCCTCCAGGAAGAGCGCCGTCTCCTCTATGTCGCAATGACCCGTGCCGAGGAACGGCTGTACCTGACCCACTCCATATGGTACGGCAGTAACAAAAAAGAGAGTAAACCGTCGTTGTTCTTAGCAGAACTCTCCTACACGGATAACCCACTTATCACCGTAGTCGACATCCCGGCATTCGGCACCGATATTCCGGTCGAGGAGACCACCCCGTACGAGGAGACGAAAACCGCACTGCAGGCACAGGCAGTGCGTGCCATATCGGAAATGCGGCTGTCAGCTGCACTCCAGGACCTTGTCACGCTTGAGCGCCTGCGGGAGTATGCAGAGCGCGGAACCACCACCTTCGACCGGGATGAGTTCTTCGGTCTTGCTGATTCCAGCCAGCCTGTCGAAGAGATCCTTAAACCGGTCAAGGTCCCGCTGGTAAAAGAGATGATGGAGTTCTCTGCCTCGGCTCTCAAGTTATACAAGGACTGCCCACTGCAGTACAAGTTCTCTTACATCTTAAAAACCCCAAAACCGCCCCAGGTAGCTCCCCAGCTGACCTTTGGCTCCTGCATCCATTCGGTCATCGAGCAGATCACGACAGAACCCGGCTCTGCAGAAGCCCAAAAAGCGCGGGCACTCTCGCTCCTGGACTCGCTCTGGCAGCCGGATTCGTATGAGAACCGGACTCAGGGACAGGAATACCGGGCATCCGCTGATGAACTGATCGACACATACCTCGCCTGGCAGGAGAGAAATCCCAATACTGTGGCAGATATCGAAAAGGAATTCCGCTTCCCGTTCGCAGGTCACACCATGCACGGGTTTATCGATCGGGTCGAGAAGACACCGAAAGGAAAATACGTGGTCATCGATTTCAAGTCCGGGAAGAAACCGGGCGATCTCACAAAAAAATCCCTGCCGGAAAATATCCAGCTCAACATGTACGCGCTGGCGGTCCAGGCACTCTACGGGGAACTACCCGAGCGAACGACTCTCTTCTTTATCCGGGATAACAAGATCGTCGATTACCTGCCGACGGAATCTTCGATTGGCGCATTTTCGGCAACCCTCGAAGAGATGGTCAACGGGATCACGACTGAGCAGTTCCCGCCCCTGCCGGATTACCAGATCTGCAAGTGGTGCCCCTATGGAGATTTGTGCGAAGTCAAGGAGATTGACGAATCATAAAAACCAATCATGGTATGCTAATCGCATAGAGGGAGCCATCCCCACTCATTACAGGAGACACCCTTTGATACTACAGGCAATGAACACAGAGAATCTTCGATCTTGAACCTCCACAACAAACTATTAGGGGCTGCAATCTTGTTGTTATTTGATATACCAATATCCGGCATCTAGGTGCGGAGCAATTTGTCATCGTCACTATCCTTTTCATCGGGATCTACGAACTCCAACTCACCTTCATTATAGAGATTCACTACAAGGGCAATCAGTTCTGCATCACCCGGTAAAACAAATGATTTTTTTCTCTTAAGCCGGGCTTTTATCCTGGCTAAATCAGGACCGCTTTCAGACTCATAATAGTACTTGAGTAAGGTCCGTATCTTTTTGAATACCTCATAATCATTAAGGTAGTTAAGGATAGTTCCTTTTGACTCAATCCCTGCGTTGCTGATCCTAACCCCATAGGTAGAAAAGCAGACGTGTTTGTTAAGCTCCGCAATAAGAGGATTTATGAGATCCTCTGGTAGTGTCCCTCCGTTATCTGATTCAAGCGATTTGAGATTCTCAAAAAAATCATGAATGCAGTTCATGGCGTATTTATATCCTGCCTCCCCACTCGGGCCATCATTTGCACAGTAACCGAGCGAGGACAATATGGTGACATAATCTTCTGCAGAATTGCAGAGAAAGAGAAAGGAGCTTCCGGGACCAGGACCACAGCTTATTCCCCACTCCCAGCGGTAGAGTACGAGGGTAGTAGGATGAATATCTGCAGGTTCGTATAGTAGGATGAATATCTGCAGGTTCGTATTCGAACATAAGAAGTCACTATGATCGAGAACCTGAAAAAGTATTCGGGTCTGCATGGGTAATAATGCGACAACAATACCGGTGTTGCAGCCCGTTTTCTATAAATTCCACTTAACCGGGGCGATGAAACGAGTTGAGGGAACTACGAGAAAACGGGTTGGAGCTTTAACAATGAGAACCGGGCTTGTTTAACGCCCCCTTTGGCAATTTCAAGGTTATTTCATGACGCATTCCTCCCGATTTTTCCACCACAAAAGTTAA
>JAPKXV010000159.1 GCA_026394635.1 Methanoregula sp.
CCCCTCCCCCACCAGACCAGTCGGATTTATCTGGCATATGCCACAATTCCCTATCCATGAAGATCGCACTCACCATCCTCCTGGTCATCCTTGCCGTGCTCGCCTGTGGTTGTACGGCAACCGCACCGTCTGCAACCCCCGCGGCAGCACCGGCAGCCACACCGGCTGTAACAGCGACCACCACTATTCCCGGGGTAACCGGCATCTGGACAGGGACCGCTTTCGGGCACAGCCAGCTCGAAGGGTTCCGCGAACTCACCTCACCGGTCTACAACATCTCGGCACAGAAAGGCTACGCGTTCACCGGTTCCAAGGAGTACATGGGGGCAGACGGCAAGAAGTATACCGAGAGTTTCTCCGGGATCATCTCGTCCCGCGGGGAGATTTTCATGGGCCACAGCATGGGAGGCATTGCGGACGGTATGCTGATCGGGCCGGACTCTATGGCACTCGGGTATGCCGAAGGCGGGCCGGATGCCAAGGCCTACCACCTACAGCTCACCCGGCAGAAGTAATGAGGTTCCCGTCCTCCCCCCTCACGGTAATCATCTCATAACCGGGTATCCGGTCCCCTTGCAGCCGTACGGGACGGCTGCATGGATGCATGCGTGGGTGGTGCGGATCCGTCCTCTCTTTGAATGATAGAACTGGATTGTTGTGGGATTGTCGTTTCAATTCTGGTACTGATGGCACTGATAAGGGATGCGCAAAACTTACCGTAATCAGGATCTTGCAAAAGGATTTTTCAGAGCCTCTATCGTATCATAAAAGATCCGACGCTTGAATGGATCGAATAAATTTATGCGGTTAAATTCGAATATACTGAACATTAGGTGGTAATTTGTGGGGAATGAATTCGTACCTGCATCGCGCACAACGCCTTTTCCCATTCTGCAGTTTGTATAACTTTTTTGAATTGCATTTTAGGCATGCAATTTTTACCATTTTTAACTCCGTAAATCCTTCTTTGATTTAGGTGTTAAAATAGCATATTACCCTACCGGAATACCGTATCCCGATGATGGCCAGTCACGCGTTCAACTCCACGAATTGAGGTTTTTTCCAGATTATGTTTACAAATTAACTCGACTCTCGAACGGTCCAGACGAGAATTGTACAGTGGCGTATTTTTGGTTTCGATGAAGTATTTCCCGCAATGCTTGCACAAATACTGTTGATTTCCCGCACAATTCCGCCCGTTTTTTAACACGTCTTTCCCGGTTTCAGTGAGATAGTATTGACAGTCGGGGTTTTGGCAGGTTATTGGGGTGGTTTCACGAGGGCGGGGCACAATACCAATTTTAACCGGATCTAAGATAAATTTTCCGTACTTTAACGGAGGTTTGATTCTCAGTTGAATGGTCGGCCACTACCGAAATAATCCTGAAAACTTCTTCTTCCTGCTAAAAATTATGTAACCTTCTGCAACTCCCCGAACTCTTCTGCAAATATTTTCCGGATGCACTTTTTTGTCTTCTTCATGGAATATTTGCTGTCGATAAAAATTGCCGCAATGATTGCTTCGACCGTGTCTGCACAGATCTTTTCCGAAGCTTCTTCTAACTTCTTCTGGTTCTTTATTGTGTGATGGATCACATCATTTTCAAGAAGCTGAAGGCGTTTTCCTACACCAGCCAGCTTCAGGTTATTCTCAAGGTCCGCTTTTGATATTGTGATCTCTCCCTTGCATTCTCCCTCACCCCCTTCCCGAAACAATGTTCGCAGAGTTTCACACCCGTTTCGCGATCAATCCACGCCGCCCTCACCAACCCGCGAGACCGAACACTTCCCCTCCCCCACCAGACCAGTCGGATTTATCTGGCATATGCCACAATTCCCTATCCATGAAGATCGCACTCACCATCCTCCTCGTAATCCTAGCCGTGCTCTCCTGTGGTTGTACGGCAACCGCACCGTCTGCAACACCAGCCGCTGCCACCACGGCAGCACCAACCCCGATCACACCGAAACTCCTCGGCACTTGGACCGGCACGATGCTGGGTTATGAAGAAAGGATCGGGTTTACGGACTATGGCAAAATGCCGATAACCATGGTCGTGACGGAACAACAGGGTCGGCTCTTTTCCGGCTACCTGAAGTTCGGGGTTAACAGTACCCAAACCCTCGCGATGGCCGGTGTTATCGGGCGCGATGGTAAGACCTTTGCCATAGTCGAGAACGTTACCGGGTACACAACCGGTGAGTTCATCGGAACTGACACCATTGAACTGACCCACGTAGATGACGCCGACCCCTACAGCGTAGCGATAGATACGTTAAAGAGGGTATAGGGTCGGGCACCGGAAAAGCGTTTACTTTTTTTTAAAAAAGGCCGACTCATTCTTCCGCTCCGGTACCACAAAACCAATCCCGTGTGACAGACAACTATCCCTGATGACAGCGCAGGCAGCACAAGTGACACCAACGGATCATCCTGTGTGAAAAGGATGCATTCTATCCATCGTTAAAGACGCACTCATTGAGCGGTGTATTGAGAGAGCTCTGGTCATTTTCAATTTCCTATGACCAGCGGCTTGTTTTTGCATTTCTTGATGAGGGAAAAACAAAGGTGCTCCTGGTCGATATCGGGACACATGAGGAAGTTTACTAACGTGAGATTTGAGAACGTGCCCGATCCCGGAACCCTCGAAATTATGGAGATATCAGAGCATTCTTTGCATACATTTCCTGAAGAGGAGCCGGATCTCTCTAGCATCCGGGACATCAGGAATTCCNNNGTCTTTCAGAGACTGGGTATCGATCTTCCCGTCAATACAATTTTTTAACCAGCCGGGGTGGCGGGATTACCCGGTGACGCAGGGTCAGGTTTTTATCAGTGCCGGACAAAACTACCCTGAAATATCATGACATCGAAAAACACTCTCCTTATCATCATGGGTCTCTGCCTTGTTGCCGGCCTTCTTGTTGCCGGTTGCACCCAGCAGGCAGCACCCTCACCGATACCTGCGACCTCCACACCTGTTGTCACTACGGCAGCACCGACCAGTTCCGGCTTAGCAAACCCTGCATCAGTCAGCTGTGGCAACGCAGGGGGAAAGACCGAGATCAAGAAGGATGCACAGGGCAACGAGTACGGTATGTGCACGTTTGCCAATGGCACCAGCTGTGACGAATGGGCACTCTTCCGTGGCGAAGGCTGCAAGCCGTTTACACCCGTGACAAAAACACCGGCAGCGGTCGGCCTTGCAAACCCGGCCTCAGTGAACTGCGGTAAAGTCGGGGCCACATCGGAGATCCTGAAGAACCCCGACGGCAGCGAATACGGCATGTGCAAGTTCCAAAACGGGACCTCCTGCGAGGAATGGGCACTCTTCCGTGGCGAAGGCTGCAAGCCGAATGTGGCACCCATTGTCACCCCGGCAAAATAATTTTTTCTTTTCTCTTCACCAGGTCCCCCGCAGCAGCCATGTGCTGCCGGTTCAGCGATAACCGGTTTTTCTAAAAAAAGGGCCTCATTGTTACGAGCCAGCGGTGTGATCTCTTCTTTCCAGACCCCTGCCAGCTGTTCATCCGTTGTCCTGAGCCCCCTGCATCCAATAACCCTGCCGCACTCGCATTATACCAGCGGGAGGTGCTGACCTCCGGGAAAAGAATTTAATTCCTGACGGGTTCTTTCCAGAAGAGGAAGGCCATGATAAACGGGACGAGGGTATAGATGCTAAGGGTGAACGGAACGTGACAGAGGGCCAGTATAATGCCGGTAAACGAAAGTGCGGGAAAGACAGCGGACCAGAGGATCTCGCGGGAGATCTGTAAAAGGCTCAGGCCAGGGACCAGGTCCCTGCACCTGTTCCGGATATAGACCCACTGGATAAGAGCAATCACCCCGATGATAAAGATATTGAACTCAAAGAGGATTGCCCCGACCTGATCGAAAGGATAGTCGCCGGCAACATTTGTTGAGAACGGGAGAAGACAGACGAAAGCGAGGCTGGCCATGTTGAGGCAGAGGAGCGGGCGATCGAGACCAATGAGAGACCGGAACCGCTGGTGCTCGAAATACCAGAGGATGGCAAGGAGGATGAAGGCGATGAAGTAATGGATCAGGTCCGGAAGGTCTGCCATGATGATTGCAAAGACCGGGGCCGCTTCTTTGGCATGCTCGTACTTTGAGGGGATATTGATCGTGATGACGAGCAGGGTCATGGCAAACGCGTAGATCGAATCGATCAGGACACTGATGCGGTCGAGCGGAATGCGGCGCTGGGAGATAGCAGGGACATCTGTCATGGATCTTCCTTGAATAGGGAAAATAGGCAGTGACAGGGAAAAAAGGTGATGGATTTGATCAGGAGTACTCAATCAGTGGGCGTCTCTTCTCCGTATGATGACCGTCCCGGTTCCCCGTGCCAGGACAATGATAATCACTGGTACAGGTATGCCGGGAGAAGACCCGGCCGGGCTCCGCGACAAGATCATCCACGGCTATTTCGCAATTAATTATGACATCGTCTGGGATGTTATCACCCGCAAGATCCCGGAACTCGAACCGAAGATCCGTACCCTGTGCGATGATAGGGAATCTGATACGTAACCCCTCTCCCATTTCCCCCACCTTCCACAACCTGACACCCATCCCTTCACCTTTTCCTCAAACAGAACGTGGCTGAACCTGAGACAAAACCACTTAAATATGTGGATACACATAAAGATGTGTGGTGATCTGATGCCGAACATGACCCTCTCCCTGCCGGAAAATGTGTACAAAATCGTAAAATCGCACAAGGAAGTCCGGTGGAGCGAGATTGCACGAAGGGCAATCGAGGACTACGCGAAAAAAATTGCGCTCCTGAACTCGATGACCGCTGAGAGCGAACTTACCGAAGACGATATCATGGCGCTTGATGAGAAAGTGAAATCAGGCATCCAGAAACATTACAAGAGCAAAGCCTCCCGCACTACGGGCAGGAAACCGGATTTAACCTGAATCTCTCAACAGGGATCAGGACTCATATGACCCGGGGGGGATTTTGTTGAAACTTCTCATCGATACAAACCGGATCATGGCCGGCCTGTTAAAGGACTCCATGTCCCGGAAAATTATCCTGCACGATCATTTTTCCTTTTATGCTCCGGATTATATCGCGACCGAGCTCCTGAAACATCGCGCGTACCTCATGAAAAAAGCAAATCTGTCCGGACCTGATTTTACGTTTCTCCTGGATATCCTTCTCTCCCGGGTGACACTGGTTCCTTTCAAAGATTTTGAGCCGGAATATCACCGTGCAATGCAGATCATGAAACCGATCGATGAGAAGGATGCCCCGTTTCTCGCAGTCGGGTTATCGCTCGGGCTTGATGCCATCTGGACCGAAGACCGGCATTTTCTTCGGCAGGATTTATTGAAAGTGTACACAACGAGCGATCTTATTGAATACATTTGATAGGATCGATCCCCTCAAACCCCCCTTCTCTCTTATCTCACATATTCCAGTCCGTCCCGGCACCCGATCCCCCGCTGGTTTATTGATATTTGTTTCCTGGAAAATACGCCGGTAAACCGGCTAAAAAAGGGGATTTATCCCCGGTTTTTGGGGACTTATCCCCGGATCGGCACCAAAACCACCCTCACGGGCTGGGGCCGTGGACAAGCACTCCGTCGGAGATTTGCGATAGGGACGATCCCAGGATCTCAGGGGGACTTTGAACTCCGGATCTGGTCCCGGGGCCCTCCGGAAAACGAGGGGTCAACTTGTTTCCACCACCCGTGGTATGATCTGCCCCCCGATCACCCGCTGGTTAATTGATATTTGTTTCCTAAAAAAACACGCCGGTAAACCGGCCAAAAATGGCGACTTAT
>JAPKXV010000145.1 GCA_026394635.1 Methanoregula sp.
ACATTTAACTGGTCGGGTCCGCCTGTGCCTTTCTCAAGATCGAGAAGCGCGGAATTTGCCTTCTGGAACCCGTCTTTTGCATCGTTGAGGTAATCCTCAAGAAACATGGAGAGGTCGATCTTTTCATCTTCGCTCATGATCTCCTCCGAAACAGACATCCGCCCGCATCCATAGGTATGTTTTTTTCTTTTGCCTGTTCATCAGACCATCTCCATGATGGTACGGGCTATTGCGGGCAGCGGCACGATCGTGTCCACGCACCCGAGGTCGAGGGCGGCTTTTGGCATACCGAATATCACGCAGCTTGACTCGTCCTCCACGAGCGTTGAACCCCCGGCATCTTTTATTGCGTTCATACCTGAGGCGCCGTCTGACCCCATACCTGTTAAGAGGACGCCAAGCACCTTTTTGTCATACACTGCTGCAGCAGATGTCATTGCCATGTCAATCGACGGAGTGAGTGCCGATTCCGTGGTCTTTTCCTGTAACTCGATCTGCCTGTCCGATCCTTTCTGGACGATTACGGTGTTGCACCCCCCCGGCGCGACATAGATGTGCCCGGGCTGTATGATCTCCTTGTCTTGTGCAAGAGTTACATCGAAACTGGTCGCCCACTGGAGCCGTTCGACAAATGTGATAAGGAATTGCTGGTCCATGTGCTGCACAATAAGGACTGCCGGGGAGATCCTGTGCGGGAATTCTGACAGGATTTGTATGATGGCTCTGGGACCTCCTGTTGAAGCCCCGATAACAACGATCTCTTTTGGTTGTCGTTTTTTCTTTACCCGGTGAAGAACCGTGATATCCGGAACTTTAAGCGGACGCCGAAAGACCGTGATCGCTGCTGCGGCATGGACTTTCTCCCGGATAACCTGTGCGGCAACCTCGATATCGTACGAGATAACCCCGGATGGTTTGGGGATGAAATCCACTGCGCCATATTCAAGGGCTTTGATGGCAATCGTTGCGTCCCGCTTGTTGAGTCCACTCATCATGACAACGGGAGTCGGGCATTCTGCCATGATATGGGCAAGGGCAGTCAGACCGTCCATCACCGGCATTTCGATATCCAAGAGGATTACATCCGGCTTGATCTCTTTTGTGACCGTTACTGCCGACTCCCCGTCTTCAGCCGTCGCTGCCACTTGAATTGCCGGATCCGATTCGAGGATATGCGTTAAGGATTTCCGCATGAAACTTGAATCGTCAACGATCAACACCCGTATCATGAGCGCTCGTTTACCATCCCGTAATCCCAATCAGCTGCCCATAATCCGTTTTATCTCGCTTGCAATCTCTGCCTGTTTGAACGGTTTCCTGATATATCCGCTCGCCCCCAGTGCACGGGCTTCGTTCTGCTTCTCTTCCTGCCCGAGAGCGGTAATCATTATCACCTTTGCCGCGGGATTGAGTTTTTTGATGCCCGCCAATGCCTCAATCCCGTCCATACCCTCCATCAGGATGTCGAGCGTCACGACGTCGGGGTTGAGTTTTTTATAGAGCTCGATCGCTTCTTTGCCATCTTTTGCCTGACCTACCACTTCAAACCCTGCGGTTTCGATGATAAACTTGAGCGATCCCCGCATGAAACTTGCATCATCTGCAATAAGCACTGTCTTCATTTTTTATACCTCCATTTTCCGGGCTGTTCTTTTCTTTGCCTGTGCCGCTGTCCTGCCAGTTACCGGCTTCGGTTTTTTAATAGCAGGTTCAACCGGGTACTCCACGGGCTCCTTTTGTGCAGGAGGGGGTACCTGGTCCTTGGCTGCAGGTATAGCCGCAGGTATGGCTGCTACATCCATGTTCTGGATATGATTGATAGCGCCGATAAACTCCTCAGCTCCCTTGGTATCGACCGATTCGAGGATCGCATCGACATCCAAAATGATACTGAGCTTGTTGTCCATCAGTCCCAGTCCCTTGATATATCGCTGCGAATGGGTAGTCGAAGCCCCCGGAGGCATTTTGTTGATAAATGAATCCGGGATTTTAATAACCTCATCCACATAATCGACGATGATCCCGATGGGAAACCCGTGCTGTTCCACGATGACAACACGGGTATCTTCATCCTTTGGTTTCTCGGGAAAGCCAAACTTTTTCCGGAAATTAATAACCGTTGCAAGTTTTCCCCGGAGGTTGATAATACCGTCAACGTACGCGGGGGCTTCAGGGACTTCGGTTGTTTTTAACGGCTGCGCAATCTCAAGGATCCGTATTGCCTGGATGCCGTAATTTTGCGTATCTATATTGAAAATGAGGTATTGATCGGTCTCAATCTCCTCATCGCCATATTCATCGAGCATGTCTATGTCTGCCATGATCTCACCTTACTCCCGTTTCCTGTTCCGGTGATTGCGTCCATGTTTTCATGCCGTGGAGATCTCATTTTTTGATCTCCTTAGCTATCGGCTGCCGCCGCTGCCTTGTTCAGTTTAAACTTGCCGACTTTCTGCTGCAGGGCTCCGGAAAATCCTGCAAGCGTTGATGCCGTTGATGTGAGTTCCTGCATCTTTCCGGCGAGCCCCTTGGCACTTCCTGCCACCTGGTTGCTGCTTGAGGAGGTATCGGTTGCAATGCCGCTGATCTTATCAAGGCTGACAGAGATCGCGTCGATACTCTTCTTCTGGTCTGAGGTGACTGAAGAGATCTCCTTTGAATTCTTTGACACGCCTTCAATGGCGTGTTTGATCTCTTTAAAGGCATCAGACGTCTGTTCGATAGAGGCTTTCCCGGTCTCCACGTTTTCTGCCATTGTTTTGATGGTCACAACCGTATGCTCAATCTCCTTCTGGAGTGATTTCACAAGGTTTGAGATCTGTTTTGCCTGTGTCTTGCTGTCCGCGGAAAGGGTTTTGACCTCTTCAGCGACAACGGCAAACCCTTTACCGTGTTTGCCTGCACGGACTGCTTCAATGGCTGCATTGATGGCGAGAATATTTGTCTGGGTGGCGATATCACGGATGAGGTCGACAATTTCCTGGATCTGCTCGCTGCTCTTACTTAACGATTCAATGCTTGACACCGAGTTCGTTGATCCCTGTAGCATCAGCTCCGTGTTTTTAATGGTCTCTTCCATCGCCTTTGTGCCCAGCGCCGCAGAATTGCTCGCAAGGTCTGACATCTGGTTCATGGACCCTGCACGCTCCATCGTGTTCGTGGCAATGACGCCTACGCCCTCGCTCTCCTTTGAAGCCTGGCCGATCTGTTGTGCCTGGGCTTTTGCACCGTCGGCAATCTGCACGACGGAAGATGTCAGCTGCGTCACCATCGCATTCATTTCCTGTCCTGCACTCAGTACCGTCTGCGAGACTCCCCCGATATTGATGCCGGCTTCTGTCAGGTCAGCCACAATTGACCGCAGGCTCTTTATCGTGCCGTTAATGCCGTTCACCATGGACGAGAATTCACCGGATGCCGTGGCTTTGATCAGGTCAGTCAGCTGACCGTCCCCGACCAGGAGCATCACACGGTTAATATCCCCGACCATTGTGTTGAGGTTGTCCACCATGCCGTTGATGGTGTTCTTGAGTTCTAATATTTCGCCTTTGGCTTCGACCGTGATCTTCTGGGAGAGATCGCCTTTTGCAACCGCCGTTGTAACGACAGCGATGTTTCTCACCTGGCTGGTTAAGTTTCCAGCCATTGCATTGACATTATCGGTCAGTTCCTTCCAGGTACCGCCAACGCCTACGACATTTGCCTGTCCGCCGAGTTTTCCTTCTGTCCCGACTTCACGGGCGACACGGGTAACTTCCGACGCAAACGTGCTGAGCTGGTCGACCATCGTGTTGATGGTATCCTTGAGTTGCAGGATTTCGCCCTTGGCTTCGACTGTGATCTTCTGGTTGAGGTCGCCTTTTGCGACAGCGGTTGTAACCACCGCGATGTTTCTCACCTGGCTGGTTAAGTTTCCGGCAAGCATATTCACGTTATCGGTCAGTTCCTTCCATGTCCCTGCGACACCCGGCACAGCCGCCTGCCCGCCGAGTTTGCCTTCGGCACCGACTTCCCGGGCAACACGCGTAACTTCTGATGCAAACGTGCTGAGCTGGTCGACCATCGTGTTGATGGTATCTTTGAGTTGCAGGATTTCGCCTTTGGCGTCAACGGTGATCTTCA
>JAPKXV010000029.1 GCA_026394635.1 Methanoregula sp.
GAAAAAACCTGCTTGACTACCCGAAACGTGAACCATCCCTCTTTGTCCTTGCCCGTATCATCAACGATTTCATGCCTGCGCATATGCTCACCCTGACACGGCAGGGCCTGGAACGCACGGGCAAATCCCTGAGCGAGGCGAAGATCGCCCTGCTCGGCTGGGCATTTATCGCAAACTCCGATGATGCCCGGAACCCGCCCTCGGAACTGTACCGGGACTTTGCGATTGAGGCCGGCGCAACGGTTGCAGTCCATGATCCATGGGTTGAGTCTTACCCTGGGGTTCCTATCCAGCATGATATGGAATCGGTGATAAAAAATGCGGATGCTGTGGTGATTTTTACCGGGCATACTGCGTATAAAAGCCTCACGCCTTCTGACGTGAAGGATCTCTGTGGAAAGGACCACCCGGTTATTATCGATGGCAGGAATGTTATTGACCCGGATATCTTTATCCAGAATGGGTTTGTATTCAAGGGTATCGGGCGCGGGGATAAGAACAATCATCCGATGTGAATTGAAACCCATGAGGATTCCTTCCCTTGTCTGGGCCCGCCCCCAGTCTGTCAAGTGCGCCCCGGTCTTGCGGGAGCTCCGAAAAAGCACTGCCGAAAACCCCGACTGACAGATATGCATATAAGATTCAAGATAAAAGATTCACGGTAAGCAGGGATTTTTCAATACGGTATCTGAGCATAGTATGAAGAAGAAAGGAGCCATTAAAAAGGAAGTCTTAAACGAGATCCTGCGGCGTATTGTAGAATTTGCAAAACCTGAAAAGATTATCCTGTTTGGATCTACAGCACGGGGAGACAGGGGACCCGACAGCGATCTGGATCTTCTCGTGATCAAGGCAGGCGATTACAATCCGCGTACCGTTGCTGCAGATATTTACATGAAATTGTATGGTGTGGGTCAGGCAATTGACCTGATTGTTGTTACCCCCGAGCAGGTACAGGAGTATGGCAATTCCCCGTATCTTGTTCTTTATCCTGCACTGCGGGAAGGAAAGGTTCTCTACGATGCCAGTAAAGTTTCCATCCACTGATCCCCGGGAATGGATCCAGAGGGCACGCAGCAGTCTTGCGATTGCCCGCTGCCAAAAACCGGAAATTTATCGTGAAGATCTATGTTATCAGGCACAACAGGCTGCGGAGAAAGCGATTAAGGCTGTGTTTATCGCCCGCGCACTTCCGCTCCCCCATATCCATGACCTCTTGGATCTTTTTCTTCGACTGGAGAAAAGTGGGCTTGCCATTCCGGATGCGATAAAAACGGCATCACGTCTTACACCCTTTGCCGTTCATACACGATACCCGGGTTTTGAATTCCCTGTTAGCGAAGAAGAATATACCGAAGCGCTTGCTCTTGCAGAATCCGTGGTGCACTGGGCAGAGAATGTTATTCAGGTTAAAAAATCCTGATTTTTCTCATATTTAGTCGTCATGCACAGAAGGAAATTACAATGAAGATTGTCACGATTGTCGGTGCCCGCCCTCAGTGCATCAAGTGTGCCCCGCTCTCCCGGGAACTGCGGAAGGAGCATACCGAGATCCTCGTCCATACCGGGCAGCATTATGACCCGGAGATGTCGGATATTTTTTTTGACGAACTGCAGATCCCAAAACCAGATTACAACCTTGGTGTGGGCTCTGGCTCTCATGGAAAGCAGAC
>JAPKXV010000093.1 GCA_026394635.1 Methanoregula sp.
CTCGATTCAGCGGGCCTTTTTGTGTGGAATATAAAAGAACAAACAGAGCACGCTGAAAAAATCGCAACAGTGCTCGGGATGCTCGAACTGACCAAGATAAAGGTTGCAACAATTTCTCAGAGGACACCATTCGGGAAGATAGTGTTAAAAAAAAGGAGTGAACCATGGCACGTTCAAAAATAAAAACAGCATTTTTAGTAATATTTATTATTATTATCGTCAGCTTCTTTATATCCCTGGCGATAGGGGTTTCCGGCAGGGCATTCGGGGAAAAGATCGGCGTCGTTGAGATAGAAGGGGTTATCGCAGATTCTAAGGATATTATGGAAGACATCGTAAGATTCAAAGAAGATGAGACCATTAAAGGGGTGATTCTCCGGATAAACTCTCCTGGCGGGTCAGTTCCTCCCAGTCAGGAGATATTTGAAGAGGTAAAAAAACTGAGAGGGAAAAAGAAGGTGTATGTCTCTATGGGCACAGTCTGTGCTTCGGGGGGTTACTACATTGCCACAGCAGGAGAAAAGATCTATGCAATGCCATCTACTATTACCGGCAGTATCGGTGTAATTATGGAGCAGGTGGTTATTGAAGATCTCCTGAAGAAGGTTGGTCTGCAACCCAATACCATGAAGGCAGGCAATTTTAAAGACGTGGGATCGCCTTTCAGGAAGATGAAGGTGGAAGAAAGGAAATACTTCCAGGAAATACTCAATACGATTCATACACAATTTATTAATACCGTGGCAACCCAAAGAAAAATACCGATGAACGATGCAATAAAATTGTCCGACGGAAGGATATACCTGGGCCAGCAGGCAATGGACTTAAAACTCATAGACCGGATAGGCACATTCTACGATACAGTGGATGATATGAAAAATACTTTGAATATAAAGGGGACACCGGTGCTCGTTTATGGCAAACGGCCTTTTTCTCTCCTTAAATGGCTCATCTCCTCCATCTCCCAGGAGCTCTCATTCCGACAGCTTTCTTCGCCATTCAAGTACATTATGACACTTTGAGGACTGACCGGCTCATGAAACATACAATCCGTCCTGGCTGGTGGTATCCTCATGGGGCTACGGTAACCCCTGACTGGGTTAATTTTTCCATCGCTACCGGCTATGCCACTTCTGCAGAACTGCTTCTTTTTGAGCGTGCCGATAGCCCTGAACCCTGTGAGGTCATCCAGCTTGATCCGGATATTCACCGGACATTTTTCTTCTGGCATATCTTTGTGGAAAAACTGCCTGCTGGTATCCACTATGCGTGGCGTATTGACGGACCTGACGATACCCGCACAACCGGTTTCCGTTTTGACGGAAAAAAGATTCTCCTCGATCCTTATGCACGCGCCATAACGCACACATTATGGGACAGGAAACGTGCGAGCGAGCCCGGAGATAACGCTGAGTGTTCGATGCGATGTGTTATTCCTCCTGATGATAACTATGGCTGGTGTGGAGATAAGCCGATCAATCGTCCTTCTCAGACAATGGTCATCTATGAGATGCATGTCGGGGGTTTCACCAGACACCCTTCATCGCATGCGGCATATCCGGGAACTTTTAACGGTATCACAGAAAAGATCCCCTACCTCAAGGCCCTGGGCATCACTCATGTTGAGCTTATGCCTGTCATGGCCTTTGATGAGCAGGCTGTTCCTGAGAATGCTGCAAACCTCGGATTAAAGAATTACTGGGGTTACAATACACACAGTTTTTTTTCACCTCATCCGGGTTATTGTATAGCCCCGGAACACGGGACTCAACGCCGGGAGTTCCGGGACATGGTAAAATCACTGCACAGTGCAGATATCGGTGTAATCCTTGATGTAGTCTTTAATCATACTGCAGAAGGCGGCGGCGGCGGACCTACTATTAATTTCAAGGGGCTTGGCAACGACGTTGCATACCACCTTGACCCTTATGATCGGAGTATCTACCTTGATTACACAGGCTGCGGAAATACATTGAACTGTAACCACCCCCTTGTGTGCAACTTTCTCATTGACTGCCTTGAATACTGGGTTCGGGAGATGCATATAGATGGTTTTCGTTTTGACCTTGCCAGCGTGCTCATGAGGGGCGAGGGAGGGAATCCTGTCGAGCATGCACCCGCGGCATGGAATATCCAACTGTCAGACGCATTGGTACACACTTACATTATTGCAGAGGCATGGGATGCTGCCGGTCTCTATCAGGTCTGCAGATTCCCGGGGTTTCGCTGGAAGGAATGGAATGGGAGATATCGTGATGTAATCCGCCGTTTTGTTCGCGGAGAAAAAGGGCTTATAGGCGAAGTTGCCACCCGCATAGGGGGGAGCAGCGATTTCTACGAACACGAAGGCCGCCTGCCCGCCAACAGCATCAATTTTATTACCTGTCATGACGGGTTCACGTTATACGACCTTGTCAGC
>JAPKXV010000107.1 GCA_026394635.1 Methanoregula sp.
GTCCAGGGCCGGTCGTATAAGATGACGAATGAAACCAAGGAGTGGATTACCTCCGACCGGAGACCCGAAGAGCGGGAAAGCCTGCTCCGGCAGGTCGCAGAGGCTGAAAGCAAACGGCTGGGTGTGTACACCATTTCCGTGCCATCGGTATGGTACAACATCGAATACGGAATCCCGTCGGGGTCGGGCGGCTCGGGGAAAGGGGTCCTGACATGAACCGCCTGACGAGAAGGAGAAAACTGCTCATCGGCGGCTGTGTGTTCGCAGCTGTTGTACTAGGCGTGGCTTGTACCGGGATCACCCCGGCCCAGGCTGCGACCGTTGATGTTTCCTTCATGGGATCTTCTGACCAGTCACTGGTCGGTTCGTCTGATATGACGTGGGTCGTGTCAAACGGCGACCTTGGATCGGTTCCACCGCTCGGTATCGGGCAGGAAGTATTGAGTGGCGGTTACCAGGACGGATACATCCTCACCGGTCCTTCGCAGTATGAGAGCTCGCAGGTGCTGAACAATTCCGACATCGTCCACTTCGATACGGTAAGCCAGGTGACGTCCACCGGGCCCGGCATCTACGAAGAGAGCATGATGCTTCACTCTGCCGGGGCTGCGGCTTCCGGTGTGACGTGTGGGGTTGATTCTCTTGATGCAGAGGGGGCGAACTTTACCGCGACGCCGTATTGTGAAACGGTTGTTGTACACTCTCTGTTTATGGCTGACAACCTGGCGTATCGCTCAGTTGGGTCTGTTGCCCAGGCGGATTTGGAGATGCCGGATTCGTTTGCGTTTACTGCTATTGGCTCGGGATCTGGGTTTGGATCGTTGAGCTTTGGTTCGAGGAGTCTGGCAGGGATTGGCACGACTACCGATCTTGGGTATGTGAACTCGATCGGTAAGGACCTGATGGCCAACGGTCGGTTCAACATCGGCGAGGACGTAAGGTGGAGCTCGTTCGCGAAGACGTTTGATGTGGTTGGGTAGACTGGGGGTCGCCACCACCGAATCATATTCCTTTGCTTTCACTCACCCGAATGCAATTATTTTCTTTTTTGTTGGCCAAACAAACCAATCTCACAGTTCTGCATAGAATTCATGTATGAAAATATTTATATTCTCACGATTTTAACAGATAATTTGAATATTTTAATGTGATAGGATCCAAGAACTGATTTTTTTAGGCGAAGTTTTTCTTGGTGAAAGATATAATGGTATGGAACACATTGAAGGTTCCATTAGGATGATAGGGGGATACCAGAATGAGTGAAATGAATAGAAACCGTTTCCTTGAAGATCGGTGTGAACTGAACACTGAAGTAATGGCCTCTCAAGAAATCCAAGAACGATTTGTGAATGTCATTATAGCCAAAACGGGATGGACAAAAGAGGAGTTGCGAAAAAAGGATATGGGGGATATCGAAATAAGGCTTGGTGTCCGGCCTGTAAAGCCATCATACTCTCCAACAGTTAAGCGGGGGAAGTCTTTGAATGGTCTTTATGAATTTGAAAGCGCTGGAACCAGAAAGTTCAGGCGAGCGGAGATCACAAAACTTATTCAGAAATAAATCTTTTTCGTTTATGGCTGCTGACAAATCTCATTCAGATCTTGTTTTAGAAAAGATTAGGGATGTTTTATCTGACGATAATTATGGGTTTGCAACCGCCGTAGTAACATATTGTGAGACTATGAGTCTGACTCTGAACTATATCGGGATGTCGGAGTTCAGAGATGCGTTAACCCACATTCAACGAGTGGTAAATGCAGAAAACGAGACGATCGTAGCAGAAGAATTAAACTCTGCATATGAGCATATTCGTAGAGCTGCAGTAGAAAGTTATCAAGATTATGTCGAAAAACAATTTTTTGATTTAGAAAGAAGAATAAAATCCCCCCTTTTGTATCTCTACAAAGTGAGTTATACTCATGATTGGAAAAACATTAAAAAATCTGAAGACTAAACCGAGAAAAGAGTGGCGCGAAGCAATTAATTACTTTATGAATGCCGACAAGGAAATCACCAAATTAAACGATATTATTCCCCCTTATAGCGAATTAAATAAGCGGTTTTCAATTTGGGTTGTTATCATCTTTACTATCATTCTTCTTATCCTATCCTTTAATGGTGGAATAAGGTTGAGTTAATGACCCCCGATTTAATGCTAATCGCAATGCAATATTCACCCTTCATTTGGGGCGCAATGGGTGGCTTTTTTGCGTATCTGGTAATTTTTCTTAAAGGATTCAAAAATGAGAAAGAAGAATCGGATGTCACCCTAAAAGAGTACTCAAGAGATGAATGGATATTTTTTATCGCATATTTTATGATTGGGGGTGTTCTTACTCTTGGAATTTCATTACAAGCCTCGCCTATATGGCAATTGTTTATCGGTGCTGGTGCAGTCGGACTACTCTCAAGATTTGTGAACGCCTAGCTGCATAGAAAAATTGTTTTAATAGGTAATTTTTCACCCTGCACACGCCTCGGCCACCCTGACCGCATCATACCGCAATACAATTCCCCGCTTCCGGCCATTGTCGGTCATCATGAAGAACTCGATAAGCCGCATATCATCGAGTTTCGTGAGTTTCTCAAATAACCCGGAATAGCTGATCTGCATCTACAGGTTCACGTACTCAAAGATCGCCCCGGTCGTTAGAAACGTCCGGACCCCCTGTAAAAGAATGGCGATATGGCCGAGAATTGTACGCTCTTCTATACTCAGTGCCTTGATGGCCGCTGACATATGTACATACCGGGAGACCTCGAACGAGGCCATAATATCCTCTTTTGAAACCGAGGTCTGTCCTGCACGCTCGGCAGCCATGACACTCCGTTTCACCAGGGCAAGTCCTACCGGCATATCTCCGCTCCGCATGGTGTTCTCGATGAGGTGTGAGAATATTTCCCTGGGGATGAAAACCGGAAAAACCCGGCCTTGATCCTGTCGTTAAGGATCTCACTGATCTCCTCCTCTTTATAAGGTGGAAAATATACTTCATCTGGCTGGAAGACAGAGAGAACCGCGGGGTCAAGGGCCAGCCCCAGGCCCACATATATGGTGCACATCGGCATAAGGACTCCAACTCTCGCTTTCGGGTATTCTACGTAGAGACGGAGGAGGATGTAGAGAATATCGTTGAGGTGGTTTCCCGGGAGGAGGTAGTTCGCGTCGTCAAAACAGACGAGGAGGACTGCCTCTCTCTCGTTGAGTGTCTTGCCGATGTCTTTGATTAACTGACGTATCGTTGCCCCTTCCCGGAGGCTGGTGTATATGGAGTGCCTCGTATATTTTTGCGAAGACTGCATACCTGAATCGTTCAGCCTGGCAATTCACATACCCCGGGATGAGTCGCCTGGTATTTTCTGTTATCTCTGAAAAAGATCCGGCGAACCGCGGTCGTCTTACCGGTGCCGGGAAGGCCCCGGAGGACCTGGTTCAGCGGGCGATTGCCAAGAAGTCCAGGCTGGATAGCGAAGACGATTTCTTTGATCTGGGCCTCGCGGAAATTGAATATCTCGGGAAAGAAATCGATTTCAAAGGCGTCCCGTTGCGGAAAATGGTCTCTTCCATGTTGAGGTAGTGTTTCATAGGACACGATCATATCATCGTGCGGTATTTAGAGCTCCACCGTAGATGGTTTGAAAGTGAATTCGTTATAAGAAGCTTGTTAGTCCAGTGCTTTTTCTGTGCAATCGTTGTAAAATAACTATTTTTCTTTCACAGTCCCCGATACCGTCACGTTCTTTAATTTCATCGGTAAATATCTCATGAATTTTTTGTTTGCGTGATGATGATGGAGACTATTACGGTCCCGCTCTGGGCCGGATTCCAGGTTGCGAAATGGAGAAAAAGGGCCATTCCGAGGTGGAAACTGTGGCTTTTTCGGAATCCAAAAAACGCTGCAACCCCAAAAAAGCCCAATTATCGCCTGAATTATGCCAAAATCGCCCAAATTAGCCTTATCCAGCATCAAACCCAATCGGAGCCAAATGCGGGCGATTTAAACGAACGAGAACGGATTTTACAAGTTGGGGTGGGGTGAGTATACCCCGGCATGGGTACCGTTTCGATAATTCGGGCGCAAAATAGGGGGATTTACCAAAATTCGCGATCCCGCACAACCGCCCACAGCTGGCCTGACCCGAACTGGAACAACCGTTGGCCAGGTGTTGCCCCTCGCTATTTCCCCATCAACTCCCCAGTGCCACTACGTTCGGTACCCGTGGGTGCCGGACCGTGGGAACCCGACGGGGGCAAACCGCTGCCGGTACCGGCCAAAAC
>JAPKXV010000324.1 GCA_026394635.1 Methanoregula sp.
AGTACGAGCAGGAGCAGGTGTCGCCCTTTTTTGCCACGATCTCATCGATCGTGATCCCATACTCATCACGGAATGTTGCGGTCAGGCAGCCGGCACCCAGCATGGTCGCGATCCGGACTGCCCGTGACGGGTCACGGTATCCTTTGATCCCCTCGTCCACCGTGATCGCGGACAGGGTAATATCACGGCGCTGTGCAGTCAGACCCTTTAAAAACCAGAGCAGGGAGCTGCTGTCCTTTCCCCCGGAGAGTGCCACGGCGATATGGTCTCCGGACTTCATCCAGTGGTGGGTGCGGATGGCACGTTTTGCCTTTGCCTCAAAGTCATAAATAAAGTGGTCTTCGCAGAGGTGCAGCCCGGAATACCGCTGGAAGATAATCGCACCCCGCCTGCATTTGTCGCACCGCATTGTTTTGTCCGATAAAAACTGGATGATCAAAGATGTTTAAATTTGTGTTGACCGGCACAACCTAACAATCTCAAAGAGAATTTTATAGTCCGCCACATAACCAATGTGTTGACATGCCCGTTTCCGCCGAGCATATCCGCTCCCTGCACAAGTACGAACTGCGCATCCTCTCCATCATCGAACGCTGGATGAAGCGGTACTCGTGGGTTCCGCTGGAGCAGATAAAAAACACAATCGGGTTGTCGGAGTCGGAGACCGATTACCGGCTCCGGCGGCTGATCGGCTGGGGGATGGTGCGGTTCAACCCCGTCCCGTATGACGGGTACGCGCTCGTGTCCGGGGGATATGACGCGCTCGCCCTCCATGCACTGACAAAGAAAGGGACCATCTCGGCGCTCGGCTCATTGATCGGGGAAGGAAAGGAGTCGGTCGTGCACGAGGCGATCGGGCTCTGCCCGGTTGCCATCAAGTTTCACCGCATCGGGCAGCGGTCGTTCTCATCAGCCCGGACAAACCGCGAGTATATGCCCGCGGGGGGGCACTTCCCGTGGATCTTTGCATCCAGCCGGTCTGCGGAACGGGAGTACACAGCCCTGTGTGCACTGCACCCGAAGGTGAGCGTGCCGGTGCCCGTGGACAGGAACCGGCATGCGGTGGTGATGTCGCTTGTTGCCGGGCCCAACCTGAACCGGTGCAGGCTCGACGACCCCAAACAGATGCTTGAGGAGATACTGGACAACACCCGTTTTGCCTACCGGGCAGGGATCATCCATGCAGACCTCTCGGAGTTCAATGTTATGGTCGAGGAGGGACGCTGTATCATCATCGACTGGCCCCAGTGGGTGGAGGCCGGCCACCCTAATGCGCAGCAGGTGCTGCAACGGGATATCGATAACATCCTTGCGTATTTCAAACGAAAATACGACATTACATCCAGTTTTGAGGATGCGTTCCAATGCGTGACCGGTTGAAAGTCTTTGGGATCGATATCATCAAAGGCTCGGTGCGGTCAAAGTCCCGCCGCCCGATGTACGCCCTTATCCGCATGGAAGGGCAGGTAATCGAGAGCGAAAGTGAAGTCTCGATGTTCCGGCTCTTCCGGTTGCTCTCCCGTGAACAACCCGATATCCTTGCGGTGGACAGCCTGCAGGAGATTGCCGCTGACCAGCACGAACTCTTCTTCTTCCTCCAGCACCTCCCCCCGCAGACGCGCCTTGTGCAGGTGACCGGCGGAGAGCGCAAAGAGACACTCGGGAAGGTTGCAGCCCGGTACAATATCAGCTTCGACCGGTTCGATCCTTTTGCCGAGGCGAGGACTTCAGCGCAGGTTGCATCGCTGGGTGCCGGCGCCGAGGTTATTGCGTTTGAGAACGAGACCGAAGTTGTCGTGAGCCGGCACCGGTCCGTGGGAAAGGGCGGGTGGAGCCAGAACCGGTACGTCCGGAAGATCCACGGGGGGGTGCAGCGCAAAGGGCGGGAGATCGAACAGGCCCTGATCGCGTCCGGGCTGCGGTACGAGAAGAAGGAGACCCGGGCGTTTGGCGGGTGCAGCCGTGTCGCGTTCCGGGTATTTGCTGTCCGGGACCAGATCCCCGTGCCCACGTACCGCGGCGCTGATGTACAGGTGCGGATCAGCGGCAAAGGCAAACGGCTCGACCGGATCCGGTTCCGGCCGCTCACCGGACGGCCCCGGTACCTGATCGTGGGGATCGATCCCGGCACGACCACCGCAGTCGCCGCACTGGACCTTGACGGCAACCTGCTCTATCTCACCAGCTCCCGGCAGATGAACATGTCGGGCGTGATCGAGTCGCTCTACAAGGCAGGAAAACCGCTCATTATTGCCTCGGACGTGCAGGAGATGCCGTTCTCGGTGGAGAAGATCCGGCGTGCGTTCTCCGCGATCGCGCACTCCCCCAAACAGGACATGAGCGTGGACTCAAAAATGGAACTGACCGCTCCCTTTGCGTACGCTAACGACCATGAACGCGACGCGCTCTCAGCAGCACTCGACGCGTACCGGCAGTACCGCAACAAGTTCCAGAACCTTGCAAAGCGGGTGCCGCCCGGGCACGACCTTGATGAGGTGCGGGCGCGGGTGATCCGGGGGCAGGCGCTCGAGCAGGTGCTCGGGGACCTCAAGGTCAGGGAGGCAGCACCCGAGGCAGCTGAACCTGTGGTTGCGATTGAGGGGAAACGGGACGAGAGGGTGCGGGTGCTTGACGGGATGGTAAAGCGCCTGCGTACCTATGTTGCCGAGCTGCAGGAAGAGGTCAAGGAACGAAACTACGAGATCCAGAAGCTCCAGTCGAGGTTGCGCCGTGTCCACACAGCCCGGGACGCCGAGCTCGCAAAAGATGCCGATATTGCCCAAAGGGACGCAATAATCCAGAGGATCAAAAAACGTTTCCGCAAAGAGGAACGGCATAATAAATCCCTCAAAAAAAGGCTCGAACGAAAACAAAAGTCAGAGGAGATTGCACGGGGGGGCGATGCAGCACCCGTCAAGGTGCTGGAGGCGCTCACAAAAGACGGGCTCTTCCAGCTCACCGGCGATGCAGGGATCGGGGAAGGGGACCTGATCTATGTCACCCGGACCGACGGGTGGGGCAGGAGCGTGGTCAAGGACCTTGCCGATGCCGGGGTGGCTGCGGTGATTGTATCCGCTCACGCGCTCGCGGCAGGCGATCCGCAGATGCTCCCCTCGTTCCGGGAGCGCCGCCTCCCGTTCCTGTCCGCCGGGGAGACCCGGGCACAGGTGAAGGGAAAGATCGGTCTTGTGCCCAAAGAGGCGCTCGATGCTGCGCTCTCCCGCTGGAAGGGGGAACAGGAGCAGCGGGAACGGGAGAAGAAATCGGCAATGGTTGAGCACATCTTCAAGGA
>JAPKXV010000422.1 GCA_026394635.1 Methanoregula sp.
AGGTGCGATGGAGGGGATGGTTTCCCTATGCGGGGATGTGAAGATGGCAGGCCAGGCCGTCACCGTGCAGACGTTTTCCGGTGACTGGGCAAAACCTGTCGAAGCCATTGATGTGGCGGGCCCGGGGAATGTCATCGTGATCAACAATGATGGTGCGACTCACGTTGCACCATGGGGTGAACTGGCAACCTTAAGTTGTGTCAAAAAGGGGATTGCAGGCGTTGTCATCGATGGAGCAGTGCGGGATGTGGATGATATCCGGAAAACAAAATTTCCGGTCTTTGCAAGGGCGATCGTCCCCAATGCCGGTGAACCAAAAGGATTTGGCGAGATTAATGCTGAGATCCGTTGCGCAGGACAGTTTGTGAACCCCGGGGACTGGATCATCGGCGACGAGAGCGGGGTTGTTGTGGTTCCCAAAGAACGGGCGTATGAAATTGCACGGCGGGCAGTTGAGGTACGGAAAAATGAAGAGAGGATTCGGGAGGAGATACGGCGCGGGAGCACGCTCTCGCAGGTGGCAGATTTGATAAAATGGGAAAAGAAATGAGTGCAAATTTTTTAATGGAAGACTGAACTTTCGATCAGGGTTGCACCCGATTTTGAGATTTTTTCGATAGCCTCTTCCACGTGATCGACCCGTAGGATCAGTACCGCGCCATCCTTTCCTGAATAGGCATATGAATATTCTATGTTGATTTTGGCATCCCCGAGGATCTTTGCGACCTCGTAGAGCCCGCCGGGAATATCCTTCATATGGACAGCAATAACCTCAGTAAACGCAACATTGAACCCGAGCGACGTCAGTTTCTTGTGCGCTTTTTCCGGGTGATCGACGAGTGCCCTGACAACCCCAAATCCGCTGGCTTCAGCAATGCTGAATGCAAGGATATTGACCTTTTCCTCTCCCAGTGCATGGGCGATGGCAGCAAGCCTGCCGGGTCGGTTTTCCGAAAATACCGATATCTGCTTGACCACATATTTTTTTACATCCATTACAATGACCTCCTGTCAACCACTTTCTTGGATTTTCCCTCATATCTCGGTAATGAACCCGGTTCGACGAGCTCTACGTTAACATTTACATTCAGGGCATTGCGCAATTTGTGCTCAACTTTCCCGCTTATATGCATCAGATCCGTGATCTTATCAGAGAACGACTCCTTGTTAAGTTCGACCCGGACGAGCATATCATCGAGCGCCCCTTTGCGGTCGACAACGATCTGGAAATGCTGCCCGACCTCAGGGATCGCCATAAGGGCATACTCAACTTGCGAGGGGAATACATTGATGCCCCGGATAATGAGCATGTCATCCACCCGTCCCTGGATCCGGTCGACTCTCGGGTGGGTTCTGCCACAGGCACAGACCTCGTCATTGATCTGGGTAATGTCCCCAATCCGGTACCGGATCATCGGAAGCGCTTCCTTTTGCAAAATTGTTATGGTGAGCTCCCCGCTCTCCCCAGGAGCGAGCTGTTCACCGGTCTTTGGATCGATGATCTCGACTAAGGCAATATCGGACCAGACGTGGAATCCCGTCTGCTCGGTGCATTCAGTAAACATGGGGCCGGAAAGTTCACTGGTGCCATAGATGTCGTATGCCTTGATACCCAGCCACTCTTCCATCCGGATCCTCATCCGTTCGGTCCAGGGTTCGGCACCAAGTATACCGCACCGTAATTTTGTATCCTTTTTTATGTCGACACCCATTTTTTCAGCGACTTCACCGAGATGGAGTAAATAGGACGGAGTGCAGGCAATCGCGGTTGTCCCAAGATCCTGCATTAATTCAATCTGGCGTTCGGTGTTGCCGACGCTCGTGGGAATTACTGTGGCTCCAATCCTTTCTGAACCATAGTGTAATCCCAGTCCTCCGGTGAACAACCCGTACCCATAACTAACCTGTATGACATCCCCTCTTCCCAGCCCCAGTGAAGTGAGGGCGCGGGCAAGCGAGGTCGTCCAGTTGTCCAGATCATTTTGGGTATAACCTACGACCGTTGGTTTTCCGGTGGTGCCTGACGACACATGGTACCGGACCAGATCATCCTGCGTTGCGGTAAAAATTTTGTCCGGATAATTGTCCCGCAGGTCACGTTTGAACATGAAGGGCAGTTTTTTCACATCCGAGAGGGTATGGATGTCATCCGGATGGACATTCTGCTCTTTCATCCTGTCATGGTAGAACGGTGAAAAGCTATACAACTGGTAAACGAGGCTTTTTAACAGTTTATACTGCATCTGCTGTAGCTCTGCTTTTGGCATTTCTTCGATACGTGGGTCCCAGCACTTCATATCGCATCACCCCTGCGATCAATTACCCGTTTTGCCTTCCCCTCAAACCGGGGCAAAGAACCCGGTTCGACAAGTTTTACGGTTGTCCTGAGCTCGAGGGCATCCCGCAGTTCTTTTACGACTTTTTTCTGGATTCGCGCAAGGTCAGTGAGTTCCCCGCTGAAATAGTCCCTGTTGATCTCCACGTCCACGGTCATCTCATCCAAGTGATTCACTCTGTCCACATAGACCATAAACTGATTGCCGACTTCGGGGATTTTTAAAATGACATGTTCAATCTGGGATGGGAAGACATTGATGCCGCGGATGACCAGCATATCATCGCTCCTCCCGGTGATCCGTGAAATTTTCTGTCCTCGTGTGCAGAGACAACCATCTTCCAGCTTCATGGTAATATCACCCGTGCGGTACCGCAGGAGCGGCATCGCTTCTTTCACTAATGGCGTGATAACAAGTTCCCCTTGTTCTCCATTCCCAAGATTCTCTCCGGTCTCAGGGTTGATGATCTCGACAAGATATGCATCGTGCCAGATGTGCAGCCCATCCCGCTCGGGGCATTCAAACGCGACACCCGGTCCGAACAGCTCGGAGAGCCCGTACGAGTCGAATGCCGTGACGCCAAGACGCTCTTCAAGGGAACTGCGCATCGTCTCCGACCATGGTTCAGCGCCGAAAATACCGGTCTTCAGGCTGTCAAGCGATGCATGCATCTCTTCAGCCACCTCGGAAAGGTGCATGGCGTAACTGGGCGTGCAGTGGATCGTGGTGACCCCAAAGTCCTGGATCATCTCAATCTGGCGTCTGGTGTTCCCTGTTGCGCTGGGGATTACGGTCATCCCGATCTTTTCTGCGCCGTAATGGAACCCGAGCCCACCGGTGAACATACCATAGTTGACCATGTTCTGGAAGATGTCATCTTCCGTAACGCCAACCATGGTCATATTTCGAGCGATCAGGTCTGCCCACGCGTCAAGATCGTTCGGTGTATACCCGACAACGGTTGGTTTGCCTGTTGTGCCGGATGTCGTATGGATCCGGACAACTTTTTTGAGCGGTACAGCAAAGAACCCGAAAGGATATCCGTTCCGCAGGTCCTGTTTTTTGGTAAACGGGATCTTTTGGATATCCTCAAGGGTCCTGATATCATCCGGGCGGACATGTGCATCAGCAAGGCATTTTTTGTAAAACCCCACGTTCTGCGAGTCGCGGATTGTTTTTTTCAGGCGCTTGAGCTGGAGTGCTTTGAGTTTCTCTCCATGTAGAGTCTCGGTTGGTTTATCCCAGAACATCTGTCACCTCTGGTGTCACGATGATTCGTGTTTTTTTTAATTCAAAGGATTTCATCCGCCGATGATCCTGCTGTATCGCAAGGATGATATTTTAAAGAAATCCCTGCCACTGAATAACCGCATGTCTGTTTTTCTTGAAACATCAGTACATACTCGTGCCGTAGAGAAAAGCATTGTTATGCACTAGCATGGCATGGGTTAAAAAGAGTAAAAATTCGATCCTGTTCTCCCTGACACAAAAACTAAAAAACCTGTACCCATCAAATTCCCCGTACCCCTGTTCAGTTCAGATCATGTTCCCGTTGTGCATGGTTTGTATATCGCATAATATGGTTTACGCCCCCAAAATCTCTTGTAAGATTTTGGGGTAATTCCGAGAGGATTTTTAAAAATAACCGATATTTGGGATTTTTCCCCGTAACCGGTATATCCGGAAATTTCTCATCGTGAAAACGATGCTTTAATCTGTGCGTACGATGGTAGTAATTAGATAGAAAATCCCGTGTTTTATAAGAATGACGTCATCTAAAATCCCGTGGTTTCTGGTCAGCGGTTTTGGCGCACACATAAAGTCAAGCCCATCAAAGTTGA